>DATCEJ010000281.1:0-2925 GCA_036510135.1 Roseiarcus sp.
CCGTCCGGCCAGGCCACCGAAATATGGACCTATGTGGGCGGACAAATGCGCGGCTACGGCCCGCAATGGGCGATCAGCCTCAACACGAATCTGGTTCCGTTCACACCGGGCGGAAGCTGCGATGTCGTTGTGGTCATGACCAACGCCCGGGTCAGTGAGGTTGGCTACACGGCGGTCGACGGGAGCAAGTTTCCGCTCGGCCAGGAATGCGTCTTTCCGGTCGAGCGCTGCGTCAAGGCGCCGTGACGGCGCATAAACCTCAGATGTTCATTCTGACCGAAAACAACACCAGGGCCCCGATCCACAGCGTCTCCGCGATCATGAGCCCGATCGGTCGCCAGCCGACCGCGAACAGCGCCTTGAACGACGTCTTCATGCCGAGCGCCGCAATCGCCGCCACCAGGCACCAGCGCGAAACGTCGTTGGCGAGGCCAGTCGCAACTTTAGGCAAGAGATCGGTGGAATTGAGCACGACGAGCACAGCGAAGCCGACCAGAAACATCGGCAATGTCGCCTTCGCGCTCTCGCCCTGGCCGCTCCTTCGTGCGTAAAGAAACGAGATCGTGAACACGGCTGGCAACAGCATCGCGACGCGCAACAGTTTGACGTAAGTCGCGATGTCGCCGGTTTCGTTCGAAATCGTGTAGCCGGCGCCGACCACCTGCGCGACGTCATGGATCGTTCCGCCGATGAAAATGCCGGCCTGCCTGTGATCGAGGCCGATCGAGGTTGCGAAGATCGGGTAGATGATCATCGCCATCGTCGAGAGGGCGGTGACGGTGACCACGGTAAGGATGGTGTCGCGCTCCCTTGTATCGTTGCGCGGCAGGACGGACGCGATGGCGAGAGCAGCCGAAGCGCCGCAGATCGCGACGGCGCCGCCCGAAAGGACGCCGAACATCGACGACAGACCCAAGCGGCGGGCCAAGAGGAATCCGAACAGGATCGTCGTCGCAACCCCGACGATCACCGTCGCCACCGGCCACGGCCCAAGAGAAGCGATCTGGCCAAGCGTGATGCGCACGCCGAGCAAGCCAACGCCGAGCCGTAGCACCGATCGTGATGCAAACTCGATGCCCGCAACACAGCGGCCCTCCTCATGCAGGAAATGGAACGCCATGCCGAACAGAAGCGCAAACAGCATAACAGGCGCCGTGTAATGCTGCGCGAGCCACGTCGAGGCCAAGGCGATCGTGCCAGCAACCAGAAGGCCGGGATAGACCGCGTGAACGAGCTTGGCGCCGGGCCAGGAGCCGAAACGCGCAGGAGGCGCGCTCCGATCGATGGCGATCAGGCCTTCCATGCTGTCGTAGGATTCAAAACCAATGTCCGGCAGTCTGGCGTCGTTCAAGACCGCTTCCTCACGTCGAAATGTTTTCGCCTTGGATCGCCGCGATGGTCGCGTCGGTCACCGCGCGTGTGGTCGCCTTACCGCCGAGGTCGGGCGTGTGCAGCGACGGGTTCGCGGTCACGCGCTCGATCGCCCGCATCAAGCGATCCGCGGCGGCTTTTTCGCCAAGGTGTTCGAGCATCATCGCGCCGGTCCAGAACGAGCCGATCGGATTGGCGATGCCTTTGCCAACAATGTCGAACGCCGAGCCGTGGATCGGCTCGAACATTGAGGGGAAGCGGCGCTCGGGATTGAGATTCGCGGTCGGTGCAATGCCCAGCGAGCCCGCCAGCGCCGCAGCAAGATCGGACAGAATGTCGGCATGGAGGTTGGAGGCGACGATCGTATCCAGGCTCTCCGGCTTGATCGTCATGCGCATGGTCATCGCGTCGACCAGCATCTTGTCGGAGGCCACATCGGGGAACTCGCGCGCAACCTCGGCGCCGATCTCGTCCCACATCACCATGGCGTGACGCTGCGCGTTCGATTTGGTGACGATGGTGATGAGCTTGCGCGGTCGCGAGCGCGCCAGCGCGAAAGCAAAACGGAAGATACGCTCGACCCCGGCGCGGGTCATGATCGAGACGTCGGTCGCGACTTCCAATGGAAGGCCGCGATGGACGCGCCCGCCAACGCCCGCGTATTCGCCTTCCGAATTTTCTCGCACGATCACCCAATCGAGCTCGGGCCCGCTCACGTGGCGCAGCGGGCTCGTTATTCCGGGCAAAACACGAGCTGGGCGAACGTTGGCGTATTGGTCGAAAGGCTGGCAGATCGCGAGCCTCAGACCCCAGAGGCTGATGTGATCGGGCACCTCCGGCGACCCGACCGCGCCGAAATAGATCGCGTCGTGATCCTTGATTTGCTCGCGGCCATCCGCTGGCATCATCAGCCCGGTCTCGCGATAAGTGTCGGAGCCCCAATCGAACGTATCGAAGGCCCATTCTATCCCGCTCTCGCGCTCGGCGACTGCTTTGAGGACCTCAATACCGGCCGGAATGACCTCCTTGCCGATGCCGTCGCCGGGAATGACCGCGATCTTATAGCGCCGCATAGATGGGATTCCGGATGGTGAGGAAACCGGCCTCGCGAGCCGGCGCTCTGCCGTATCATGGCGAACCGACTTTGTCGTGGGCCAGCTGCGATGGCGGAACGGAGGCGCCGCTTCACGTTCGGCCCCGCCAAGGCCATCTTACGCGCCGATCATGGTCCGGAGCGGTTGCCGAGTGGACGGAGGGGACGATGAGCGCTCATCATGTGGTTGTTGTCGGCGCCGGGTTCGGCGGGCTCGAGACCGTGCACCGGCTTGCCGGCGCGCCCGTCCACATCACGATCATCGACCGACGCAACCACCATCTATTTCAGCCCCTTCTTTATCAGGCGGCGACCGCGTCGCTAGCGCCCTCAGAGATCGCCTGGCCCATCCGGCATCTCTTTCGCCGGCGCCGGGACGTCACGACCCTGCTGGCGTCGGTCGAGTCCATCGACAGGCAAGCTCGCGAGCTTCGCCTCGATGACGGCTCGACGCTTCAATA
>DATCEJ010000282.1:0-2943 GCA_036510135.1 Roseiarcus sp.
GCTGCCGCCATAGCCAAGGAGGCTGCCCACGCCGAAAGCAAGATACAACTGGGCGGCGTTGCCGGCTGAGGCTGCCCGAACAACATATTCCGTGAATTGTGGACCTTGATTGGTGATGTCTTTAAAGACAAAGCTGTCTGCGGCGGCATCGATCGCCGTAGCGCTTCCGTTCGTTACGTCGATTGTCACCGTGCCGGACAGGGTCGAACCATTATCGAACTCGCCAAACAGGTTGAAGACCTCGGTTACGTCCGCCCGAGCTGAGCTGGGCGCGGCGAAGGCCGCCAGAAGCAGCAGAGCGCTACCGAACGCCGCCAAGCGCGAAATTCCCAGCATACCGTCCCCCAGCGAAACATCCCCGTCGACTATATGACGCGAGCGCATAGCGATTGTCCAGTTTTCGCGTGAGGAAAGTTTGCCTTACGATGCGGGCGCATCTCGCGCCGCCCGCCGATACGAACGCCGATTCTCTTCACCCGGGCCCGGGCGGCGGTCGCCCTGGCGGCGCCGACGCGGGCGCCCGGGTCGAACCCGCGATCGCTCTCCGATTGCGCCCAATCACGTCCGTTGAAAGCGCCCGAAAGGCGCGTCTGGCTGCGGGCTCCAGGGCCAATACGATTGTATTATGGAGCGCTTTCGGTCGATTCCATGACGATTTCGGTCTCGAAAGCGCGACCCCGAAGCGCGGTCGGCGCCCCCACGCGCCCGAAGGTGCGGGCGGCCGCAGTAGCGCCGCGAGTCCGCTCGCCGACGTCCGCCCTGGCGCGATTGTGCGGCTCTAATCGTCTTCGCCGCCACGGCGCAGTAAGGGCAGGCGCAGGCCAAGCCGTAGCTCTACCGTTTCAGCTCTTCACGTGCTTAGATCGTGCGCGGAGAATCGCGCGCGGTCGTGACAACTTCGCCGTCTTCTTTCACGAAGCGATCAATGTTCGAATCCGGAAGAAGGTCGAGCACCGTCTCCGACGGGCGGCAGAGTTTGACGCCTTTGGGTGTCACGACAATCGGCCGGTTGATCAGAATTGGGTGGGCGATCATGAAATCGAGCAATTGCTCGTCCGACCATTTCGGATCGCTAAGCCCCAACTCCGCGTAGGGGGTTCCTTTCTCGCGCGGGAGCGCACGAACCGGGATTCCCATTGCCTGAATGAGTTCCTTGAGCCGCGCACGACTTGGCGGGGTCTTGAGATATTCGATGACGACCGGCTCTTCGCCGCTCTGCCGGATCATCGCCAGCGCGTTGCGGGACGTGCCGCAATTGGGGTTGTGGTAGATCGTGATCGTCATAGCTTTCCCCTTCTTATCGCGCTCAGGGTGCGCGGTGCGAGAGCGAGAGCGACATGAAGATGCTATTCCCGTTTTCTCGGTAGGCGCCGAATGGGCCACAAGGCTTGAAGCCTGCGCTGCCGTATAGCGTCTGGGCTGGCGCGAACGCGGAGTGGCGGCCAGTCTCAAGGTACAGAACCTCATACCCGCGAGAACGAGCGACATCGATGATGTGATTGAGAAGCGCTCGGCCCGCGCCCGTTCTGCGCAGCGCGCTCGGGGTGCGCATGGACTTGATCTCTCCCCGTGTCGAAGAGAGCTCTTTCAAGGCCGCGCAGCCCAACAGCAATTCGCCGTTCCATGCCGTCCAGAAGGAAACGTCGGGCGCCTTGAGTTTGCTCGCATCGAGGGCGAATACCTGATCGGGTGGCGACAGCTCGTACATGTCTCGCAAGTGCTCGGCGAGAAGCCCGATCACGGACGGTCGCGAAAGATCATCGAGCTCAACGCGCAGCATGCAGGGGCGGCCAGATCATGAATGCCTTGAAGCATCCTCCGGTTGTCTCAATAACCACGCGACGAAGCCGGTGGCGCAAATAGCGCCGAGGAGTTGCGCGCCGATGAATCCCGGAAGATCAATCCCTCACTCCCTGAGAAGCTCGTTGATCCCTGTCTTCGCCCGGGTCTGCGCGTCGACGGTTTTCACGATCACGGCGCAATAGAGCGAGGGCCCGGGCGAACCGTCGGGCAGGGGCTTGCCGGGGAGGGCGCCCGGCACCACCACGGAATAGGGCGGCACATGGCCGACGTGGACGGCGCCGGTGGCGCGGTCGATCACTTTGGTCGAGGCGGAAATGAAAACGCCCATCGACAGCACCGAGCCCTGGCCGACGATGACGCCTTCGACCACCTCCGAGCGCGCGCCGATGAAGCAATCGTCCTCGATGATGGTCGGATTGGCCTGGAGCGGCTCGAGCACGCCGCCAATGCCCACGCCGCCCGACAGATGCACGTTCTTGCCGATCTGCGCGCATGAGCCGACCGTGACCCAGGTGTCGACCATCGTCTTTTCATCGACATAGGCGCCGAGATTGACGAAGCTCGGCATCAGCACGACATCGCGGGCGATGAAGGCCGAGCGCCGCACGATCGCGCCCGGAACGGCGCGAAAGCCCGCGTCCTTGAATCGGTTCTCGCCCCAGCCTTCCATCTTCGAGGGAATCTTATCCCACCAAGCCGCCTGACCAGGGCCGCCCTCGATGAGCGCATTGTCGTTGAGGCGGAAGCTCAGGAGCACCGCCTTCTTGAGCCATTGATTGACCTTCCACGAATTCGGGCCCGTCGCGCCGGGCAGTTTTTCCGCGACCCGCGCCTTGCCGCGGTCAAGCAGATCAAGCGCCTCTTCCACCGAATCGCGCGCATGGCCCCTCGTCGCCGCATTGATCGTGGCGCGATCCTCAAAGGCCTTTTCGATCTGCGTCTGAAGGCGGACGTCGGTCATTGGCGATCCTGAAAAACGAAGCGTGCCTGAATCGGAATCGCGGGACGTTTCGTCGCCCAATCAGGGCTTGTCAACGGCGGCGGCTCCGAGACTGTTCGAAGTGAGCTCGCCATATTTGCTGGAAACGGCGAGCGCGTCTCATCGACATTTGGCCTTGTCGGGCGCTTGAAACCAAGGCA
>DATCEJ010000283.1:0-4981 GCA_036510135.1 Roseiarcus sp.
CTCCGACGATCGCCATCTCGCGAGCGAGGTCGGGATAGCCAAGCCAATGATAGAGACAACGTCGCTTGAGCGCGTCATGAATTTCGCGCGTGCGGTTGGAGGTGATGACGACGATCGGCGGTTCGGGCGCCTTCATGACGCCGATTTCTGGAATCGTCACCTGGAAGTCGGACAGGATCTCGAGCAGGTACGCTTCAAAGGCCTCGTCGGCGCGATCGATCTCATCGATCAGGAGCACCGGCGCCCCGTTGACCCCGGGCTCGAGCGCCTGCAAGAGCGGGCGCTTGATGAGATAGCGCTGCGAGAAGATGTCGTGCTCGATGCGATCCTTGTCATGCTCGCCGGACGCTTCGGCGAGCCTGATCGCCATCATTTGCGCAGGATAGTTCCACTCGTAGACCGCGCTCGCGACATCGAGGCCTTCGTAGCACTGGAGGCGGATCAGCTTTCGATTGAGCGAGGCCGCGAGAACCTTGGCGACCTCCGTCTTGCCGACGCCGGCCTCGCCTTCGAGAAACAGCGGCCTTCCCAGCCGCAGGCTCAAGAAGATGACCGTGGCCAGCGCGCGATCGCCGACATAGGAAGCGCTGCCAAGCAGGCTTAGGGTTTCGTCGATCGAGGCCGGAAGGGCCGGCGATTGCCGGGACAAGGCGTCACTCCACGTCAAGACATCGCCGCCACACCCTGCAGAAAGGGGCGCGACGGCGTCAAGCTCGCCTCACTGAGGGTTCGAGCGACTTTCCTACGCGGCTTAGGCCGCCGCTTCCACCGCGCGTCTCGCCATCACGCCGATGAGGTGCGCGCGATAGTCGGCGTCGGCGTGAATATCCGAGTTGAGGCCGCTCGCGGGCACGGAGACGCCCTCGAGCGCCGAAGGCGAGAAGTTTGTGTTCAACGCCGCTTCGAACGGCTCGGCGCGGAAGACGCCGCTCGAGCCGGCGCCGGTCACGGCGACGCGAACGCCGGCCGCCGTCTTGGCGACGAAGACGCCGACCATCGCGTAGCGCGAGGCCGGGTTCCGGAATTTCATATAGGCGGCCTTTTGCGGGATCGGGAAGCTCACCTTCGTGATGAGTTCACCGGGCTCGAGGGCCGTCTCAAAAAGGCCTGTGAAGAAGTCTTTCGCTTCGATGCGCCGCTTGTCGGTAACGATCGTGGCTCCGAGCGCGAGCGCCGCGGCCGGATAGTCCGCGGCCGGATCGTTGTTGGCGAGCGAACCGCCGATCGTCCCCATATTGCGAACATGCGGATCGCCGATGAGGCCGGCGAGCGACGCGAGCGCCGGAATCGCCGTTTCCACGTCTTTGCTGCGAGCGACCTCCGCGTGTCGGGTCATCGCGCCGATCACGAGACTATCCCCCTCGCGGGCGATGCCGGTGAGTTCTTGAACATTCTTGAGATCGATGAGCGCGGCTGGCGACGCCAGACGCTGCTTCATGGTTGGCAGAAGGGTCATGCCCCCGGCGAGCGCCTTGGCGTCCGGCTTAGCGAGATCGGCGGCGGCGCCGGAGAGCGTTTGGGGGCGATGATATTCAAAGGCGTACATGTTGAAGTCTCCCAGAGAGGGCGGCGAAAGGCGCGGATCGCGGCCTTGCGCTCAGTTTCATTCCGCAGCGCGCTTCATCATCGTCTTTTGCGCGGCCCGCCAAACAACCTGCGGGGTCGCGGGCATCGCCACCTCTTCGTGGCCGAGCGCATCGGTGAGGGCGTTGATGACAGCGGGAGGCGAAGCGATCGCGCCCGCTTCGCCACAGCCCTTGATGCCGAGCGGATTGGACGGACAGACCGTCTCGATCGTCTCGATCTTGAACGAGGGCAGGTTGTCGGCGCGCGGCATGCAATAGTCCATGAAGCTCGCCGTCAGGAGCTGGCCGTCATTGTCGTAATGCGCGCCCTCGAGCAGCGCCTGGCCGACGCCCTGCGCGATGCCGCCGTGCACCTGGCCTTCAACGATCATCGGATTGATCAGCTTGCCGAAGTCGTCGACGGCCGTCCACCGGTCGATCGTGACGGCGCCGGTTTGCGGGTCAATTTCGAGCTCGCAGATGTGGACGCCGGCCGGGAAGGTGAAGTTGGTCGGATCCCAGAACGCGCTCTCTTTCAAGCCAGGCTCAAGCTCCTGGCCGTTGAACTTGTGCGCGACATACGCCTGGAGCGCCACTGAGCCGAAGTCGATCGATTTGTCAGTGCCCTTGACCGTGAACTTCCCGTCCTTGAATTCGATGTCCCCTTCCGAGGCCTCAAGACAGTGGCCGGCGACCTTCTTGGCCTTGGCTTCGATCTTGTCGAGCGCCTTGAAAATCGCCGACATGCCGACGGCGCCGGACCGGGAGCCATAGGTGCCCATGCCCATCTGCACCTTGTCGGTGTCGCCGTGGACGATCGATACATTTTCCATCGGGATGCCGAGACGGCTGGAGACGAGTTGAGCGAAGGTCGTCTCGTGGCCCTGACCATGGCTGTGTGAGCCCGTCAGAACCTCGACCGTGCCGATCGGATTGACGCGCACTTCCGCCGATTCCCAAAGCCCGACGCCGGCGCCAAGCGAACCGACCGCCGCGGATGGCGCAATGCCGCAAGCTTCAATGTAGGCGGAGATTCCGATGCCGCGAAGTTTGCCCTTGGCCGCGGAAGCGGCTTTCCGCGCTGGCAGACCCTTGTAGTCGGCGAGCGCCAGAGCCTTGTCGAGCGCCTTGGGGAAATCGCCCGCGTCATAGGCCATGATGACCGGGGTCTGATGCGGGAACGCGGTCACGAAGTTTGTGCGGCGGAATTCGGCGGGGTCGCGGCCCGTCTCGCGCGCGGCGACCTCGACCATGCGTTCGATCACAAAGGCGGCTTCCGGCCGACCGGCGCCGCGATAGGCGTCGACGGGAGCCGTGTTGGTGTAGACCGCGTCGACTTCGCAGTAAATGTTGGGGATATTGTACTGACCCGAAAGCAGCGTCCCATACAGGTAAGTCGGCACGGACGAAGCAAACGTAGACAGATAAGCGCCGAGGTTGGCGATCGTGTGCACGCGCAAGCCGGTGATCTTGCCGCCTGCGTCGAGCGCGAGTTCGGCGTGGGTGACATGGTCGCGACCGTGTGCGTCCGAGAGGAAGGCCTCCGTCCGATCCGAAGTCCATTTGACGGGACGGTCGATCTTCTTCGCCGCCCACGCGCAGACCGTCTCCTCGGCATAAATGAAGATCTTCGAGCCGAAGCCGCCGCCGACGTCTGGCGCGATGACGCGAAGCTTATGTTCCGGCGCAAGGCCGATGAACGCCGAGAGCACGAGCCGCGCGACATGCGGATTCTGGCTCGTCGTGTAAAGCGTGATCGTGTCCGTCCCTGAATCGTAGTCGCCGACGGCGGCGCGCGGCTCCATCGGATTCGGGATCAGGCGATTGTTGACGAGGTCGAGCTTGGTTACGTGCTTCGCGGCGGCAAAGGCCGCGTCGGTTGCGGCCTTGTCGCCAAGGTGCCAGTTGTAGACCGTGTTGCCCGGCGCGGCGTCGTGGATTTGCGCCTGACCCGACTTCGCCGCGCTCGCCGTATCGGCGACGGCGGGCAACTCGGTATATTGCACCTCGATTTTCTCCGCGGCGTCTCGCGCCTGCGCATAAGTATCCGCGATGACGACGGCGACGTGATCGCCCACGTAGCGGACCTTGCCTTGGGCGAGCGCCGGATGGGCGCCAGCCTTCATCGGCGAGCCGTCTTTCGAATGGATCATCCAACCGCAGATGAGACCGCCAACCTTATCGGCCGCGATGTCGTCGCCGGTGAAGACCGCGACCACGCCTGGCGCCTTGAGGGCGGCGGAAAAGTCGATTCTGTCGATCGTCGCGTGGGCGTGCGGCGAGCGGAGAAAACAGGCGAAGGCCTGCCCGTGACGATTGACGTCGTCGACATAGTGGCCCTTGCCAGTGATGAACCGGATGTCCTCTGTGCGTTTGACGGAGGCGCCGAGTGCTGTCACGCCCATGATATTTCTCTCCCTTGGGACCGCTTCAACGCGTCCCTGTTATTCGGCCGCCTGAGGCGTGGCGGCGGCGCCCATCTCGCGCGCGCCTTGTACGATCGATTTCACGATATTGTGGTAGCCGGTGCAGCGGCAGATGTTGCCCTCGAGGCCGTGGCGGATCGTGGCTTCGTCAAGGCTTGGGCCCAACCGATTGACGAGGTCGACGGAGGCCATGATCATGCCCGGCGTGCAAAAGCCGCATTGCAGGCCGTGATTGTCCTGGAAGGCCTGCTGCATGGGATGGAGTTTTCCGCCAGTCGCCAGGCCTTCGATCGTCGTCACCTGAGCGCCCTCGCAGCTCGCCGCGAGCACCGTGCACGACTTGATCGCGCGGCCGTCGACGTGGACGACGCAGGCTCCGCACTGCGACGTGTCGCAGCCGACATGCGTGCCGGTCAGGCGCAGATTCTCCCGCAGGAACTGCACGAGCAGCGTCCGCGAATCGACATCCGCGGACGCCGGGCGGCCGTTGACCGCCATCGAGACATGAACCATTCCGATATCCTCCTAAACCTTGACGTGTTCGACGGCGCTTAACCCGCCTAGCCGCGGGCCGCCTCGCTCCCCACGCCGGCCTGCGCCCCGCCGTTCGCGGCGAGGGCGACGAAATTGGTGAAGAACTTGTCGGCCATATTCTTGGCGACGCCGTCAATGAGACGCGAGCCGAGCTGGGCGATCTTGCCGCCGACCGTCGCCTCGACGTCGTAGCGAAGCAGCGTGCCGTCCGGCGCGTCGGCGAGCGACACTTTCGCGCCGCCCTTGGCGAAGCCTGCGATGCCGCCTTCGCCCTCGCCCTTGATGGTGTAGCCCACGAGCGGAACGATGTCTGAGAGTTCAACCTTGCCTTTGAACGTGGCGGAGACCGGGCCGATCTTCAGCTTGACGACTGCGGCGAAACCGTTCTCGCCTGTCTTTTCTAACGACTGGCACCCGGGGATTGCGGATTTGAGCGTTTCGGGGTCGTTCAGCAGC
>DATCEJ010000284.1:0-3855 GCA_036510135.1 Roseiarcus sp.
TATTGCAGGAATCGGGCGTGGTGCTCGACGACGGCGTGACGCTGCGGCTGGCGGAAGATCGCTTCCTCGTCTCCTGCTCGTCGGGGCATACGGATGCGGTGCGCATGCGCCTCGAACTTTGGCGACAGGATCGCTTCGACCCGGCCCATGTCGTCGTTCACGACACGACCGCGCAATGGGCGACGCTGACCATCACCGGCCCACGCTCGCGCGATCTCATCGAGGCCGCCGGCTTGGAGATCGCGCTCGACGATCAGAGCCTGCCGCATATGGCCTTCGCGACCGGGGCATTCGATGGCGGGCCACTCCGGATTGCGCGCGTGAGCTTCACCGGCGATCGCTCCTACGAGCTTTCGGTTCCGGCACGCTGCGCTTCGTCTTTGCGAGCGCGTCTGTGGGAAAAGCTGCCGGCGTTCGGTGGCGGGCTTCTCGGGCTCGAGGCGCTGATGATTCTGCGCGCCGAGAAAGGCTTCATCGTCGTCGGCAAGGATACCGACGGGACGACCATGCCGCACGATCTCGGGGTCGGGGGGCCGCGCGATTCGAGGCGGGATGAATATATCGGCAAGCGCTCACTCTTCATGCCCGTCGCTCTCGACCCGCGCCGCAAGCAACTGGTCGGCCTGAGCGTGGCGTCGGGAGAAGCCCCGCTGCCGACCGGCGCGCATGTGGCAATGGGCGCGGCACGCGCGCGGCGATCGCAGGGTTACGTGACGTCGAGCTATATGAGCCCAACGCTTGGCAGGCCGATCGCGCTTGGCCTCATCGAAGCGGGACTGTCGCGCACGGGCGAGACGGTCGGCGTGGTCCATCTCGGCGCCGAGCGGCGCGCGGCCATCGTGAGCCCGGTCGCGCTCGATCCGGAAGGAAATCGCCTCCATGCGTGAGATGGAATGGCCGCCCGCGCGCGGCGACGCGGGGCTTCTCATTGACCGCCAACAGCTGACAGTGCGGCGGCTCGTCGGGCTCGGCCAGACCTTGATCTCGGGCGATCTCGACGCGAGCATCGCCGCGCTCGCGCCCGGCGCGCCGATGCTTGGCCTCCATGCGCTCGCGCCGAGCGGCGCGCATGCTTTGCGCATCGGGCGGACGACTGCGCTGCTTATCACCCCCGCGCCGCTCATAGGGCGTTCGGAAGAACGCCCGTCTTTCGGCGGGCTATCGCAGGATGGCTGGCGCGATGGCTGGTGCGCCACCAGCGTCGACGATGGTTGGGCCGCGATCGAGGTTTCCGGTGAGGACGCGAACCAGGCGCTCATGCAGGCGACCTCCGCCGACCTCGCCTCAAGTTCGCCCTCAACTGCTATTCTGTTCTTCGGCCTGCGGAGCCTGCTTGCGCGAACGCCCTCCGGCTTCCGCGTCCACGTCGAAGCACCATGGCTGGAGACGCTGGTCGCCTGGCTCGACGGCGTGTGAGGCGCCGGCCGACATGAGTTCGTTCCAATCATCCACACCCTCGTCCTGAGGTGCGCCGAAGGCGCGTCTCGAAGGACGCTCCAGGACGCCTTTCCGGCCGCGGTTTCTGGAACGTCCTTCGAGGCCGCTACGCGGCGCCTCGAGGCACGAGGTGGGGGTGGGAGACCCTAGCTCCCTCGGCCCGTGATCAACCTCAGCCACGGGCCCACATGAAACGCGCTCATCATGAGATACATCGGCGCCATCCCGCTCATGAGCGCGCCATGTCCCGATGCCAAGCAGAGCGGATCCGCCCCGCCGCCAAGGCAAACGGCCGTGAGCGCCATCGTCGCGAAGGCTGGCGCGGCCGCGAGGCCGAGCCAGTCCGCCGCGACGCGGGCAATTGCCGCGCAATGGTCCCCGTCGCCGAACGAGATCGCGCTCATGGGCTTCCGGCCGCCTCCTTGTTTCGGAACGCCGCCTCTCCTGCGTCCGACACCTTGACCCATCGCGGATCGACCGCCTTTTCGGTCTCATAATTGTCGTGCCAGTTCCACCATTTGTAGGTCGGCGTCTGGGGATTGCCCTCCGGCGAATCCTCCCAGACTTCCTGGCGCCCGAGCGGCGTCACGTCGAGGTAATTCCAGACTGTGCCCATCGCTTCGTCGCCGCGATTGTTGATGAAATAGGTGCGGTAGATTGTGTCGCCGTCGCGGATGAAGACGTTGTGACCGTGCCACTGGTCCACCCCGAAGTCAGCGTCGAAGCTGTCGGTGATGGTGTACCACGGCATCGACCAACCCATCCGCGCCTTGAGCCGCGCGATGTCGGCCTGCGGCGCGCGGGAGGCGTAGACCAGCGTCGTGTCGCGGGCGTTCAGGTGTGCGAGATGGGAGACCTGATCGGCGCCCAAAGAGCAGCCGCGGCAGGCATGGTCGGGCCAGCCGAACACGCCGGGCTCGAAGAACGCCCGATAGACGATCAACTGAGGGCGGCCCTCGAACAGGTCGATGAGGCTCGCCTTGCCGTCGGGCCCGATGAACTCATAGGCCTTCTCGACCGCCATCCAGGGCATCCGCCGACGTTCGGCGGCGAGCGCGTCATGGGCGCGCAGCACTGACTTTTCCTTCATCAGAAGCTGCTCGCGGGCAGCGTCCCAGTCCTGTTGTGAAACGATCGGGGGAATGTGCATGTTGAACTCCTGTTTGTTTGAACGCTTTGCGATTTGGTCGGACGGTCGACGTCATTGCGAGCGGAGCGAAGCAATCCAGAGCCCCTGCCGCCGCCCTATGAACACTGGATTGCTTCGTCGCTTCGCTCCTCGCAATGACGGGCCGCCGTGCCTCGTCAGTTCGGGATGCGCCGATCGTATTCGGCTCTCAGGCGACTGAACCCGTCCCAGAAGGGCTCCGACGTCTCGCCGTTGAGGCGCGCGGCCAGCATGTCGAGATGCGCGTGCCAACCGGTGCTGACGCCGACCATCATGCCCCGCGTGGGCAGGCGGCGGTGGACTACGGTCAGCAGCACCTTCTCGCCCCTTGGCTCGAGCGTCATCGAAACGTCGCTGTCCTCCTTTCCCCAGGTGAAGACGAGCTTGCGCGGCGGATCGAGCTCGATGATCCGGCTCTCCATCCGGTGCTCCTCGCCAAAACCCTCCGGCCGCTTGCCCGGCGGGTCGGTGAGCTCGCCGTTGCGCCAGACAAGTTCGAACGGGGCGCCGACCTTCAATTCCATGTCCCCGGACGCCAGCCACTTGCGGCGCAGATCGCTCTCGGTGAGATAGGCCCAGACCCGCTCGATCGGGCCTGGCAACATCCGCTGGATGGTCAGCGTCGCCGGCTCCGACAGCGCGCCGTAGGCACCGACTTTCGCGTGGTCGTTCATGTCTCGTCTCCTTGGTTTGGGGTCGGTTTTGGGGTCGCGGATTTTTGTTCGTCCTCCTCGCGAAGGAGTCGGTCCAGCACATCGAGGCGCGCGGTCCAGAAGCGCTCGTAGAAGCTCAGCCACTCGTGCGCGGTCTCGAGCGGCCCCGGATCGAGGCGGCAGAAATGCGCGCGGCCACGCACCTCGCGCTGGATCAATCCGGCGCTTTCCATCACTTTGATGTGCTTCGAGGCCGCCGCGAGGGAGATGGAGAAGGGTTGCGCGAGCTGGCCGACGGTGCGCTCGCCGGAGGCCAGTTCCAGCAGCATCCGCCGGCGCGTGGAATCGCTCAGCGCGTGAAAGATGGGGCCGAGGGGAGGCGCATGTAGTTCAACCATGTGGTTGAATGTACGCTGTCGCTTTTAGAAAGTCAACCGGTTGGTTGAATGACCTGTCGCCGCCCGGGAGACAATCAGGAACTCGAGCCACCTGGCCGGTGGCGTATCCCGATGTTGAAGCGGCGCGAATAAATTGGGGTCAGCTGTGTTATCGTCCAGGGACGCGTGTCGGCGCGCAATATCGTTGACACTTTTGTCG
>DATCEJ010000285.1:0-2930 GCA_036510135.1 Roseiarcus sp.
TGTGGGACACCGAAAACCGCGCTCTCGAGCACGCCCTCGATCGCGTCGATCTCAGTCTCGACCTCCTTCGGATACACGTTGAAACCGCCGGAAATCACCAGGTCCTTGGCCCGCCCAACGATGTTGATGTAGCCATCGTCGTCAACACGGGCCAAGTCGCCGGTGATGAAATACCCGTCATCGCGAAACTCCTGCTTCGTCTTCTCCGGCATCCGCCAATAGCCGGCGAAGACGTTGGGCCCCTTGACCTCGATGACGCCGATTCCGCCAACCTGAACCGGCGCACCGCTCTCGAGGTCGGCAATGCGCACGCTAACCCCTGGAAGCGCAAAACCCACCGCCCCCGGGCGGCGTTCGCCCTCGTAAGGATTCGATGTGATCATGTTGGTTTCGGTCATGCCGTAGCGCTCGAGGATTGCCAAGCCGGTCCGCTCCCGCCAAGCGGCATGAGTCTCGGCAAGCAGCGGCGCAGACCCCGAGACGAAGAGCCGCATATTCGCGCAGAGGTTACGATCGAGGCCGGAATGATCGAGCAGCCGGGTGTAGAAAGTCGGCACGCCCATCATCGCTGTCGCTTCCGGCAGCGCTGCGATCACCGCTTCCGGATCGAACCTGGGCATGAAGATCATCGTCGCCCCTGACAGCAGAGCGACGTTGACCGCCACGAACAGCCCATGCGTATGAAAAACGGGCAGTGCGTGAATGAGTCTGTCGGCGGGGCCAAAGCGCCAACAGTCGATCAAAGTCAGCGCGTTCGATGATAGATTCTCGTGCGTCAGCATCGCACCTTTCGAGCGACCGGTGGTGCCCGAGGTGTAGAGGATCGCGGCCAGATCGTCGCCCGCCCGTGGCGTGGTCTCGAACTCGGCCGGCGCGGCATCGATCGCGGCAGCGAAAGTTCCATCGCCTTTGACGCCAAGACTTTCGACCGAACGCAAGTTGAGCTCCTGCGCGAGCGTGCGAATTGATGCCAGCCGGTCGGGACGACAGAGGGTCAGCGCAGGTTCGGCGTCGCCGAGAAAATATTCGAGCTCGGCGAGCGTGTAGGCCGTGTTCAATGGCAGCAGCACCGCGCCCGCCCTGAGACAAGCGAGGGTGACGACGATCATGTCAGTTGATTTCTCGATCTGCGCCGCAACCCGGTCGCCAGGCTTGACCCCGAGCGCGACAAGCGCGTTGGCGGCCTGCGCCGAGCGCTTGAACAACTCGCCGTAGGTCAGCGCGGTGGCGTCTTGGGTCGCCAGAGCGAGCTTGCCCGGATGCGGCGATCGCGCCTTGATGAGGTCAAACAAATTTGCGGACGGATGTCGCGACACTTGGTCTCCAGAATGAAGGGCGCCAGCTGGCGCTTCAGGACGACAGGCACATTATAGGCTGGCGAGCCGCGCAAACGCGATAGGCAGATTGCGCCGCCGGACTTCGTGGCCCCAGTCAGCAGTTCGCAACTTGATTTCTTGAACGATCTTCTCTCAAAAGTTGGCTCGAAACGCAGGTTGGAGCCGGACGAAAGCGGGGGCATGGCCACGACTGAGAGGGCCCTGCGCGAATCGATCATCGCTCACGGCGCAACGGCCGTCGACGCCGGACTCGGCAGCGGGCTTGTGAGCGACATTTCCGCGCGCTTCAATGATTCACTGCCCATCCCGCCGAGCGGCGCGAACTATGCGGGCCTCCGGCCGGCGATGATCGAGCTTATGCCCTTGGTCGGCGAATACCGCGCATGGAAGGGTCCGAAGCGACAGGCGAGTGGCGCATTCACCTCGATACTGTGCGAGCCCCTCCCGACATCGGCGGAATTGTCCGTTTCCAGTCGCCTTACGCCACGGCTCTCGCCACGGCACAAACCGATCCAGGCTGCCCACTCGAAGATCGCGCTGTTTGGCTCGCCGATCGTGCGGTGCGCCTAACATGCGCCCGCCGGCGCCAAAGAACTGGCGGGCCTCACGCTTGATGCGCTGGACCAAAGCCACGCGGCGCCGCTCGAGGCACGACCCCGCCTAGTTGGAAGGAAATGGCGCCGCAAGCCTCTGAAAAGACTGAATCCGCGGAGGGAAATAGCGACCGGAACGGGCAGGCCCTTCGCGAGTCCAGCGCCGGGCGTCTCGACGCTCAAAGCGCCGAAGCGGGCGACTCGTTCCGACGTCCTGGGCCGGGCGCGTTTTCTTCCTCCGGCGCCAGCTTCTCACTAACGATCAGGAGTTGCGCGGCGGTCGAGGCCGCGATCACCGCCGGATCCTTGGATTCGAGGCCGGGCACTCCAATCGGGCAGACGAGGCGAGCGAGCTGAACTTCGGTGAGGCCCGCCGCACGCATCTGGCTCAAGAACCGCGCCCGTTTCGTCGCCGAGCCGATGAGGCCCACATAGCCGAAGCGCTCGACCCGCAGCGCCTCAGCGACGATTTCGAGATCAAGCGCGTGCGAATGCGTTATTACGACGACGAGCGCGCTGTCGGGGGCGCTGGCCAGTTCGGCCGCAGGTTCCGGCGCATGAATGAGCGTCACGTTCGCGGGCGCGTGCGCCGGGAAGGCGTCGCGCCTGGGATCCACCCAGCGCACCGCGAAAGGCAGCGGTGCGAGCGCGAGCGCGAGGGCCCGTCCAACGTGACCGGCGCCAAACAAATAGACCGCGCGCGCCACCACGCCGAGCGGTTCGGTCCAGCTCGCTTCCGCGAGGCGCGCCAACCTACGCTCGCCGCCGCTCGAACCAAGCGTCCGTTGAACTCGCCCGTCAGGTCCCAGCCGCGCGCTGAGCGCCGCTGAGGCGCCACCTTCGGCAATCGCAAATGCCGAAAGATCGTCAAGATCTCGCTTATCGAACGTCTCGACTCGCCATTCGACGCGGCCACCGCAGCACTGCCCAAGCTCGGGCCCAAGCGCGACCGA
The DNA here is from genome assembly GCA_036510135.1 of Roseiarcus sp. Lineage (GTDB taxonomy): Bacteria > Pseudomonadota > Alphaproteobacteria > Rhizobiales > Beijerinckiaceae > Roseiarcus. Next base: position 2,884 of record DATCEJ010000285.1, read on the forward strand.
CCGACGCCGCGCTGGCCCGCGCCCTCTTCTCAAGGCCTCGTTTGCCG
>DATCEJ010000286.1:0-2745 GCA_036510135.1 Roseiarcus sp.
GCCCGGTTGTTTCTCCGCCGGAGACACGCTGGAGGAGGCGATCGCGGGGGCGGAAGAAGCGTCGTTAGCGTGGATTGAAGCCGCGCTTGACGCTGGCGATCTGATCACGCGGGCCTCCCCGCTCGAGGCGATCCGCGCGAAGCCGGAATTTACAGGCTGGATTCTTTCGCTCGTCACCGTCGATCCGGCCGTCCTCGACGACACGGTCGAGCGCGTCAACATCACGCTGCCGCATCGGGTGCTGCGGCGCCTGGATGACGAAGCGCGCGCTGCGGGCGAGACGCGATCGGGCTATATCGCGAAGCTCGCCATCGAGCATTGAGAAAGCCCGGCTCAAAGAAACCGAAGCTCGCTGCCGCCCGTAAGTCAAATAAATAACAGTATTATTCGGTTTAATTGTCCTCCAGCGCAACGGTTCCGCGGGTGACTCGCTAATCGCACCGCAAGCCGTTGGAATCGCTCAAAATGGACTCGTAAAGGCAGGCCCTCGCCCCCGATCTCAGCCACGCATCGTTTACCCCCCGAAACGAACCGCTTCGCCGGTCGATGGCGCCGTGAGTTCGCCCTCCCACATGACCCGGCATCCGCGGACAAACGTCCCGACCGGCCAGCCCGTCACGGTCTTTCCATCATAGGGGGTCCACTGAGACCGCGACGCGATCCACGAATCGCGGATCGTCTCGCGGCGCTTCATGTCGACGATGGTGAAGTCGGCGTCGTATCCAGCCGCGATGCGGCCCTTGCCAACGATGCCGAACAGCCGCTGCGGCCCGGCGCTGGTCAGATCGACGAAACGCTGAGGGCTAAGCCGCCCGGAATTGACGTGGTCGAGCATGATCGGAACCAACGTCTGCACGCCAGTCATGCCCGACGGACTCTCGGGATAAGGCTTGGCCTTCTCCTCGAGCGTGTGAGGCGCATGATCGGAGCCGAGCACGTCGACTACGCCCTGCTCGAGCCCGCGCCAGATGGCGTCGCGATGGTCGGGGCCGCGGACCGGCGGGTTCATCTGTATCTTCGTGCCCAGGTGCGGGTAGTCCTCGGCGCTGAGCGTCAGATGATGCGGCGTCGCCTCGCAGCTCGCGACATCCTTGGCGCCAGCCAGAAACTCCATTTCCTCGCGCGTCGTGATGTGCAGCACATGCACTTGCGCGCGCGCCTCGCGCGCCAGGCGAATGAGCCGCTCAGTCGAACGCAGAGCCGCGATCTCGTCGCGCCAGACCGGATGCGAGGAGGGATCGCCGGCGACGCGCAGGGGCTTGCGCTCATTCAGGCGCGCCTCGTCCTCACTGTGGAACGCCGCGCGGCGGCGGGTCTGTTTGAGGATCGCCAGCACGCCCTCGTCGTCGGCGACCAGAAGGCGCCCCGTCGAGGAGCCCATGAACACCTTGATCCCCGCCGCGCCAGGCAGCCGCTCGAGTTCGGGAATGTCGGCGACATTGTCATGCGTGCCGCCGACCCAGAAGGCAAAGTCGCAATGCATGCGGCCCTTCGCGCGGGCGAGCTTGTCGGCGAGGGCGTCTGCGCTTGTGGTCAGCGGATCGGTGTTGGGCATTTCAAACACCGCGGTCACCCCGCCGAGCACCGCCGCGCGCGACCCCGTCTCCAGGTCCTCCTTGTGAACGAGGCCCGGCTCGCGAAAATGCACCTGGGAATCGATAACGCCCGGAAGAATATGAAGTCCGCGGCAATCGATGCTCTCACCCGCGGCGGCTTGGTTCAAGGAGCCTATCTCGGCGATTCGCCCATCGCGGACGCCAATGTCGCTGAGGCCGATCCCGTCGTGATTGACCACGGTCCCGTTGACCAGAACGCAATCGAAACTCGGCGGCATGGCGGTTCTTTCTTGCAGCAGCGCAAAACCGGCCTATTTGACAGTGTCCGCCCTTGCAAGCGCGACCGGAGCCTTCTCATGCACAAGAAAGCCGCCATGCTCGAGGATCGCGGCGTCCTTGCCGTAAGCGGCGCGGATGCGACGACCTTTCTGCAAGGCCTGCTGACCAACGACGTCGAGCGGCTTCAGCCCAGCGAAGCGCGCTACGCGGCGCTGCTGACGCCGCAGGGCAAGATTTTGTTCGACATGATCGTCGTGCGCGCCCCTGGCGAGGAGCCATCCCATCTCATCGACTGCGCCGCGGCGCAGGCGGCCGACCTCGCCAGGCGGCTTGGGTTCTATAAGCTGCGCGCCAAGGTCGCGATCGCTAACGTCAGCGTGGATCGCGCCATCGTGGCCTACTGGGGCGCCGAGCCCGCGACCGTCGCCGAGGGCCTTGTCTACGCCGACCCGCGCGATCCGCGCCTCGGCTGGCGCGCGATCCTGCCGCGTCCGATCGCTGCTGCGGTCGGGGTCGAGCACGTCGCCGAGTACGAGGGTCTCCGTATCGCCGTCGGGGCGCCCAAGGGCGGCCTGGATTTCGCCTATGCCGATGCCTTCCCGCACGACGCCAATTTCGATCTTCTCCATGGGGTCGATTTCGACAAGGGCTGCTATGTCGGCCAGGAGGTCGTTTCGCGCATGAGGCATCGTGGAACCGCCCGCAAGCGCGTCGCGCGCGTCAAGCTGGCCGGGCCGGCCCCGGCGCCCGGGACGCCGGTCATGGACCGTGAGCTCGCGGTTGGCGCGCTCGGCTCCTCCTCGGGACGTGAAGCCCTTGCGCTCTTGAGACTCGACCGTGCTGAAGAGGCGAAGGCGGCGGGGCGCCCGCTCAGCGCGGGCGGGGTCACGCTCGCGCTGGCCGAGTGAGC
>DATCEJ010000287.1:0-7556 GCA_036510135.1 Roseiarcus sp.
TTAAGAAAGGCTCAACGCGTGCGCTCTATTTTGATTCAATTGGGACAGCGTGGGCGTAGGGCTAGGGATGCAGGGACTAGAGGCTACATTCGACGACCTTTCGTTCGAGGGCGGGGATAGTCCTCAACGAGTTCTGCCTAAGATTGTTCCCTTCGGGGCCGCTTTGGCCTTGGCAGGGGCGGTTAGCGTCTGGGCTCTGCACTGGCAGGGTTCCACGCTTCCAGAGACGGTTTTCTCCCTCTGGACGACTGCGCCGACCGCGACCCCTGCCATCTCCAAGCCCTTCGCCGACATTCCCATTGACGCCAACCTGCTCGCCCAGCTGAAGTCGCCCGCCCCCGCGGCGCCGTCGCAGCAGGTGGCGAACCTCGAGCCCGCGGCGCCCGCTTTCCCCTTCCCGCTGCCTCGCTTGGAAGCTTTTCCGCCGTCCTCGCCGGCGGCTCCGGAAGTCGCGAGCCTGCCGCTGCCCCCCGGGCGCGATGCGCCCGAGATCGGCGGCGAGACGGAAAGCTTCCCCTTGCCGCCCGCTCGCCCGCCTGGATTCGGCGCCCCGACGCAATCCACATCGCCCGAGCGCCATGCGTCACGGCCCGATACGGCAGTCGCTCGTCTCCCCGCCCAGCCCGACAATCGCAACGTCATCGAAAAACTCCTCGGATGGGCGCACCCATCCGCGCCGGGCGTCGCCTCCACTGCCACGCGCGCCGCTACTCAGCCGGTCGTCGCGGAGCGACGGCAGAGCGAGCCGGCCGCCGCCGCTGGCGGTCTTGGCAGAGGCCCGTTGTTCAGCTTTCCGTCGCTCTTTGGAAATTCGGCCCCAGCGCCAGTTTCCGGCTATGACCATTACACCGCCGTCTATGACATCTCGGCCCGCGTCGTCTATCTGCCGGACGGAACGCGGCTGGAAGCCCACTCGGGTCTCGGCCAAGCGCTCGACAATCCGCGCTTTGTGGCCGAGCGCGCGGTGGGCCCGACCCCGCCGCATGTCTACGAACTGACGTTGCGGGAAAGTCTTTTCCACGGCGTGCAGGCCATCCGGCTCACCCCCGTCGGGGAGGGTGGAATCTATGGGCGGGCAGGATTGCTGGCCCATCCTTTCATGCTCGGCCCGAATGGCGACTCGAACGGCTGCGTGTCCTTCAAGAATTATGACGCCTTCCTGCGCGCCTATCAGAACGGGCAGATCAAGAAGATCGCGGTCGTCGCCAAGCTTTAAGGCCCGCCTCGCGGCCCACTCGGCGTAAGACGCGCCGGTTCGCCCCCGCTTGCGGGCCGCGGCGCCGGCGTGTCCCAGTAGCTCCCCTTCACACTCGCTCGCCCGCGATAAAAAGCGCGCGATCGTCCGGCCGATTGCGGCGAGCGCCAACGTCGGGCACTGTGCCACACGGGCGTTGGGGAGCAAAGCCGGGAAAGCGCCATGTTCGCCTTGACTGCAGACCATCTGGCCGTCCGCGACATGGCGAAATCATTCGCCGACGAGCGCCTCGCGCCCAACGCGCTTCGCTGGGACGAGACCGAGCATTTTCCCGCTGACGTTCTGCGCGAGGCGGCGGCCTTGGGCATGGCTGCGATCTACGTCGGCGAACAGCATGGCGGCAGCGGGATGACCCGCCTCGACGCGGCGCTGATCTTCGAGGCCTTGTCGACCGGTTGCCCGTGCATCGCCGCATTCCTGTCGATCCACAACATGGTCGCCTGGGTCGTCGACGGCTTCGGCTCGCCCGAGCTTAAAAGCAATTATCTGCCCCGCCTCGCCAACATGGAATTGATCGCCAGCTATTGCCTGACGGAGCCAGGCTCGGGCTCCGACGCCGCCGCGCTGACCACGCGCGCCAGGCGTGACGGCGACGATTACGTGCTCGATGGCGTCAAGCAGTTCATCTCCGGCGCCGGCGTCAGCGACCTCTATCTGGTCATGGCGCGCACGGGCGAGGGCGGTCCGTCCGGGGTTTCCGCCTTCCTGGTCGAGAACGGCGCGCCGGGCCTGAATTTCGGGGCGAAAGAGAAAAAGATGGGATGGCGCGCGCAGCCTACCCGCCAGGTGATCCTGGAGGGCGTGCGCGTGCCGGCCGTCAATCGGGTCGGCGGGGAAGGGATCGGCTTCAGAATTGCGATGGCCGGACTCGACGGCGGGCGGCTCAACATTGGCGCCTGCTCGATCGGCGGCGGCCAATCGGCGCTCGACAAGGCGCTTCGCTACATGCGCGAGCGCAAGGCGTTCGGCCGCCGCATCGCCGATTTCCAGGCGCTGCAATTTCGTGTCGCCGACATCGCGACTTCGCTGGAGACGGCGCGTTCGATGCTGTGGCGCGCGGCCAGCGCGCTCGACGAGAAGTCGCCTGAGGCGACGCGTCTGTGCGCCATGGCCAAGCAGATTGCGACCGACACAGGCTTCAACGCCGCCAATGACGCGCTGCAATTGTTCGGCGGCTACGGCTATCTCGCCGACTATGGCGTCGAGAAGATCGTGCGCGACCTGCGCGTGCACCAGATTCTCGAGGGCACGAACGAGATCATGCGGGTGATCGTGGCGCGCGGGCTGATCGAGAATTAGAGTGAGGTCCACGAGCCGCCTCGATTTCCCGATTGCAGCGCAAAAGCCGCCGATTTTTTAACGAGATGGCGAGCGGCCTCGCGAGGTGCTAGACTGGTTGGCAATGGGGATGGGGTTCCCCGAAACCGCCCGTCGTGGGCTGATGACTCCTGTTGGCGCAACGGCGCGTCGTCCGGCCGCTCCGGATGGAATACGCCGTGACGGTGGGAGTACGCATGTCTCTAGCCAGCTGCCTTATTATAATGCTCGGGGGCGCGTTCGGCACGTTCCTGCGCTATTTCGTGTCCGTTCTCGCGTTGCCGATAAGCCGGGAACTGCCGTGGGGAACGATCATCATCAACATCGCCGGCTCGTTCGTCATCGGCCTGTTCGGGACCTTGACGCTCGCGTCAGGCCGCTTCCCGGTGTCCGAAAATCTCCGTCTATTCGTTATGGTTGGCTTCTGCGGAGGCTTCACCACTTTTTCCTCGTTCAGCTTGCAAACCCTTGATCTCATGCGGAATGGGGCGATGACGCGCGCCGCGCTCAACATCGTGCTTTCGGTCGTCCTCTGTCTCTCTGCCGTCGCTCTCGGGCATCTTGTCGGCGCGCGCTTTAACGGGGGAACTTCCGCGGTGGCTCAGATAGAAATCGAGGAGGAAGCCTGAAGGGGAAGCCCCGGCTTTGGCGTCGCGCGCCAAGGCGACACAAACCTCAAATCAGCGCGCGCGAAGCGAGATGAGCGCCGAGCACGAGCAATCCGCCGAAGAACACCCGCCGGAACGTCTGCTCGCTGAAGCGGCCGCGCAAGGCGCCGCCTGCCGCCATGCCGAGGAGCGCAGGCGCGAGCGCCGCGGTTGAAGCGCCCACATCGCCAAAGTCAAATGCGCCCCCTGCGGCGAGCGCGGCGGCAAGCGCGATCGTCGAGACGGTGAAGGAAAGTCCAAGCGCCTGGATCATGTCATCTTTGTCCAGGTTCAGCGCCCCGAGATAGGGCACGGCCGGGATGACGAACACGCCCGTGGCGGCTGTGACGAGCCCCGTCAGGGCGCCGATCAGCGGACTGAGCCACCATTCCGCCGCTGGGGCTACGGAGAAGCGCACCGAGGTGAGGCCCATGAGGGCGTAAAGCATCAACAAAAGCCCGAGTGCGACAGCCCCTTGCCCCGCATGGCTTCCCGTCAGCAATCCCGTTCCCGCGAGCGTGCCGACGACGACGCCTGCAAGCATGGGCCCAAGCCGTCGCGCCAGTCGCCCGAAACTCGGGCCCGCCGCCAATTGCCAGACATTGGTGACGAAGGACGGCACGATCAGGAGCGAAGCGGCCTTGGCGGGCCCCATGACGAGGCTGAGCAAGCCCATCGAGACGGTCGGCAGCCCGAGGCCGATCACGCCCTTCACGAAGCCGGCGAGCAGGAAGGTGAGGGTAGCGGCGATGAGGGAAAAGTGTTCGGGCATGCGCGCCAGACTGTGAGACGAAATCGACCGTTTCGGGAAGTTCGACGAAGCTCTTCACCACCAAAATGCGCAAAAATACAATCGCATTGATACCGGCGCCCGTCCTCAAACCGAACAAACCGCCCATGACGCGCCGCCGCAACAGGAGAGCCCGGTCAGTCGCGTGGTCTGGCGCCCACCCGAGAGCGCAAACGGGCGGCCGGAGCGGGTGGCGAACCGCGGGAGAAGCCCTTCGCCATTTATGCGCAACGTCACACTCTTGCCGGAGTTGCCGCGACGATATATAGTGAGTTCCTGATTGCCACCATCGTCGCTCCCATCGTCTAGCGGTCTAGGACGTCGCCCTCTCACGGCGAAAACACCGGTTCGATTCCGGTTGGGAGCGCCAATAAAATCAATTACTTAGCTGAAATCAGACCGGGATTGTCCAATATCTGGCCAATAAACAGGCACGAACAGTGGCGGAATGTCGCGACGCGCGACGGCCCAATCGGCGACGCTGTTCGCACAGGATGACGGCGCCCACCACTGCCCTGCGCGAATTAGGGGTCTCGAATTTCGAATGTGATTCCATCGAATGGCGGCGACGCGAGACCTTCGCTCGAAAGATTCGCCTTGGCGTCTTCAATAAGTCTCTCTGAAGGCGGCGGCGACGAGGGTCCAAGAGTCCGCGCATAACTGAGAAGATACGGGCCGCCGATCACCTTGCCGTCGCGCATCGTAGGGCGGTCGCGGAATTCGGCAGTCCGATCATGGCCGTTCTCATCAATAACCCTGGACGCGGCCTAGCGCCGAACGGCGCGGGAGGCGAGCGGGGCGCGGACGTCCATTAATAGCTCGCCGTCCGTCGCAGCTTGGCGCGGGATATGCTTGCTCCGGGATCGCGCGGCAAGTTGGTGTAGACGCGGCTACTGCTTTTTCTCGGGCGTCATTGGCGTCACCGGCTGCGCCCCTCCGGTCGATTTCGGACCCGGAGTGACGCCCGCGCTGTTTTCGGTGGCATCCTTGGACTCGGCGGCGTTTGTGTCGGTATTTGGTTTCGCGCCCTTTGTTGGCCCACTGCCTGCGTCGTTTGTTGACGTGGCACCGCTTGTCGGGCCGCTGCCAGCGTCGGCTTTCGGTTGCGCGAACGCCGGGGCCGAGAGGCCGACGACGATCGCTGCGATGAGTAAACTTCCGCGCAACAAGGACATGAGGAGGCTCCTTTGATGGATGACCGCCCTGTTAACTCGATTTGATCACTGCGAGTTCCGGCTCGATGGCTCCTTTTGCGAAGGGAACAAGCGCCGCCGCATATAAAAAGCCCCGCGCGAGCTAGGGTCTCGGAGACGGGGCAGAAGAGGGGCGCTTAAGGGCTGGGGGGCAAGCGCGTCAAGCATGCCAATAACCTTCGGCGTCGTCTTGTTCCAAATCCGCAAACGCGCGGGAAACCGCATTTAGCATTTAGCTTTCGCCCGCCACCCTCGCTGCGCGCGCCTTCGCTATCGGCCCTTCCGGGAAGCCGGAACGATTGCGCCGGTGTCGCGTTCCAACCCTAGTCCTTTTCCAGGCTGGGCTGGGGCAGATGAAACATATCCATGAAAGAATTTTGTAATGACCTGACGGTCTTAGTTGTCGAGGACGAGTGGTTAGTACGCGACGACATCGCCGGCAGGTTCCGACAAGACGGATGGACGGTGCTGGAGGCAGCCACCGGGGACGACGCTCTCAAGTGGCTTCGGGAAACCCAGACTATCCATCTTCTCGTCACCGACATCAGCCTCGCCGACGCGATGACGGGCTGGGATGTTGCAGAAGCTGTCCGGAAGGTGCATGCGCAGATTGCGGTTGTCTATGCTACCGGGGGCGCAAACGACGAAAATCGACGTGTCCCAGAAAGCATTTTTCTAAGCAAGCCAGTGGCCGTTCAAGAACTTATTATAACCTGCGATCGGCTTCTATCTGCCAGACGGTAGCAGCATCCGCCGCACGATAAGATTGCAGTGGACCCGACCAACATGCTTGACTTAGGTTTATCGAGGTGTACCGCGCAGCGTCCGGACGCCGTATCCGGGAGGGGTTTCAAATTAGCGCAGGAAAATCGGGGCCGGTCGGATCCCCACAGCGTCTAAGCGGCGCACTCGCCGCCGAGCATTACGTGGCGATCGTCGAGTCGTCGGACGACGCGATCCTTTCCAAAGATCTCAACGGCGTCATTATGACATGGAACCGTGGCGCCCAGCTCCTCTTTGGCTACACCGCGGAGGAGGCGGTCGGACAGTCCGTCACCATCCTCATCCCGACGGATCGACATGACGAAGAGCCCAAGATCCTCGAACGTATTCGCCTTGGCAAAAGCGTCGACCATTACGAGACGATTCGGCAGCGCAAGGGCGGGAGCCTCGTCAATATTTCGCTCACCGTCTCGCCGATCAAAAACGAAAAGGGCGAGGTCGTTGGCGCCTCGAAAATTGCCCGCGATATCACAGCAAGCAAACGGGCTCAGGAGCAACAAGAACTCCTACTTCGGGAAATGGACCACCGTGTTAAAAATCTGTTCACGCTCGCCATCAGCGTACTATCCTTGAGCGGCCGCTACGCGACCAGCGTCCCCCAGCTCATCGAATCCACGCGCGATCGCCTCTCGGCCCTTGCGCGGGCGCACTCGTTAACTTTGCCTCAGGCTCCCCGCGCACCGCGCGCCGCGAGGCCGGCAACGCTGCATTCCCTCCTCGAGGCGATTACCGCGCCTCACCTCAGCGAAGGGGACGGCCGCCGATTTTCGATCATTGGTTGCGATGTTGAGATTTCGGGGTCGGCGATTTCTAGCCTGGCTCTGCTGCTGCATGAGTTCGCGACAAATTCCGTGAAGTATGGGGCGCTTTCGTCTGCTGCCGGACAAATCAAAGTCCATTGCGCGGATCGAGATGGAAATGTCGTCATCACTTGGTCCGAGCACGGCGGTCCTCTGGTGGCTCGACCGATTGGCAATGAAGGGTTCGGCGACCTTCTTGTTCGCGCCACCGTGACAGGGCAGCTTGGGGGAGATGTCTCACGGGAATGGAAGCCGGAAGGCCTTGTAATTCGACTTTCCGTGCCACGGGAGCGTCTCACTGGCTCACGATCGACTCCGCAGGCCAGCAGCGGCGAACTCGGCACTGCATTCAACGATTAAACAAGCCCCGCGCGCGAGAGCTGTTCTGGCGCGGGGCAAGAAAGATGCAGCTTGGATTCGGACAAGAGCGTGGCGCCGACGAGCTGGGGACGGATTGCAGCGAGCGAGGCGCGCCACACGCCCGGGACAGCTTCCGACGATTCTTCATCCTCGATCTGGATCATGAGAACGGACGCCAACGCGTGAACGGACGTGCGCATCTCCGATTGCAGGTCACATTCCACCGTGGTCACGGCGTCCCATGCGGCGTCGTAAACTTCTTCTCCAGGTGACCCGTCTTCCAATTTGCGCCAATGGTCTTTGAGCTCCCGATATTTGAGCCAGTTTAGCTCAACCCGCTGTTCTACTGTGGATACGGACGCGTTCATTGCAGCATTCCCTTCTTCGCAGCCCTGCGGGCATCCAGCCACG
>DATCEJ010000288.1:0-5469 GCA_036510135.1 Roseiarcus sp.
GGTTTGCGCCGAGGCGACGCTAGCGAGTGCATTTAGCGCCACATGGCCCATGACGAACAGTCAGCATTGCTCGGGCGAACAAGACTGCGGATTCATAACGTCATGAGCGTTGCAATGCGGTAAGAAGAGTAACGCTCTGCAATAGACTTCGACGTTGGGGGAATGCGATGCAACGTCTAGCTGTGTTCGCCTGCGTATCGATCACATGCTTGATGAGTGAGGCCACTGCTGCGCCTCTGGATTCGCAAGCATAGCAACGGATTTGTCCCGGGCGTGAACGGGATGAACACCGCGCTGATCTATGGCCACTACTATTTCACCGAAGCGTTGCTGCGACTGCAAAAAAACGTGCTCGATGGGAAGCCCGGCTGGGTTCTGTATAGCCCGACGGCGGTCCCCGAATCCTCGGCCTGGGCGATGATGCTCCTCGGATTCCGGCGGTCTTAAAGATCGCGTCGCCAAGAGCAATCGACGGCGCGCCGCGATTGGGAACGATTCAGGCTCGTGTCGTTTAGTCCCTGCGCCTCGCTTCGTCCCCGATATGCACGCGCGTCGAGGCGCCTCCCCAGATCTGTCCGTTGTTAGGAAGCCAAAATTAAATCATTGAGCGTAGAGGCATCGAGAGTTGGAAACCTTTTGACGGTTTCGGTCGTCCGCATCAGTCCATCCGCGGGAGATGAAAACATGGCCAATAGGGACGCGCGCGCTTGGCGCGACACGTTTTCCGATGATAGTCTTGACTTTCCACCAACCGATAACCCTGTTCGCGAATTTGTAACCTTCAGCATATTTGTGTCGGGCGTCATCGCCCTTGTGGTCTGGGGCGGGTCGAAGTTGCTTCAGGTGATTTTTTAGGCCTTCGAGCGGCGGCGGAGACAGCGTCCTTCTTTGGCCTGGGTGGCGATCCGCGGGAAGAACTTTGGCTCGAAAAGGCCCCAGGGTACCTCATGTTCGCCGTTCGTAACTCACGAACGCAAAGTCGGCCTCGTCGCGCGGGCCGCGCTCGCCGGTTTCTCGGCTGATCTCGCGCCACTCGTGCGGGTCGATGGGCGGAAAGCGCGCCTCGCCTTCAGCGTCGAGCGCGACCTCTGTGATGAAAAGGCGCGCCGCGCGCGCGATCGTCTGCGCATAGATCTCAGCCCCTCCGCCGATGATGATGTCATCCGCGCCCATGACCTGGGCGCGCTCGGCGGCGAGATCGAGCGTGGCGTCGAGGCTGCGAGCGACCCAGACCTCCGAAGGAGCGAATGCGGGATCGCGGGTCACGACGATCGTTTCACGCCCCGGAAGCGCGCGGCCGATCGATTCGAAGGTCTTTCGCCCCATCACCAGCGGCTTGCCCCGGGTCAGCGCCTTGAAGCGTTTCAAATCGCTCGAGAGCCGCCAGGGCAGTCCGCCATTCGCGCCGATAATTCCGTTGCGCGCGACGGCCGCGACGAGGACGACGGGAACCCCCCTCACACCGCGACCGGCGCCTTGATCGCCGGCCAGGGGTCGTAGCCCTCGAACGCGATCGCGTCGGCGTTGATATCGAAGATCGAGCCGACGTCGCCAAGCTCAAGCCGTGGCAAGGCGCGTGGCGCACGGGCAAGCTGCGCGCGCGCCTGGTCCTCGTGATTGCGGTAGAGATGCGCGTCGCCGAATGTATGCACGAAATCCCCGGCCTTGAGTCCGCATTCGTGGGCGACAAGATGGGTCAGGAGCGCGTAGCTCGCGATGTTGAACGGCACGCCGAGAAAGATGTCGGCCGAGCGCTGGTAGAGCTGGCACGACAGTCGACCGTCGTTTACATAGAACTGGAACAGGCAATGGCAGGGCGCAAGTTTCATGCGCTCGATCTCGGCGACATTCCAGGCCGAGACCACGAGCCGGCGCGAATCGGGGTTGCGGCGGATCTCTTCGATCACCCAGGCGATCTGATCGTATGTCCGCCCGTCCGGTCCTTCCCAGGCGCGCCATTGCTTGCCATAGACCGGACCGAGATTGCCATCCGCGTCGGCCCATTCGTTCCAGATGGAGACGCCGTGCGCCTTGAGGTAGGCGATGTTGGTGTCGCCCCGCAGGAACCAGATCAGTTCGCGAACGATCGACTTGAGATGAAGCCGTTTCGTCGTGACGAGCGGAAAGCCCCTGGTCAGATCGAAGCGAAGCTGCCGTCCGAACAGCGAGCGCACGCCGGTTCCCGTGCGGTCTTTTCTGACGGCGCCGCTCTCGAGCGCCTCGCGCATCAGATCGAGATAGGCTTGCATGGCGGTTCTGGCGGGCTTTGAAGGAGCCGGAAACTCTAACCGATTCGGGCCCGCGAACAAGGTCCCGATTATGCTCGCCGGCGGAACGCCGAGATCAGCCGCGCCCCGATCATGCGGTGCAACATATTGGTTTCCAATCAATGCCAAGCGCGGTAAAACGGATGCTGATTAGGGGCGCCCTAACTTTGCTCTGGCGGTATGCGCCCCCAAAGACGCCGGACCATTCGTCGGGCGCCTGATGAGGTCCATGTCTCCGTGTGCAGGCACGCCCCGCGTCCGATGCGCACGTGGCGGCAGTAGTGTGTCCGAGCGCAAACTTGGGAGTCGTCGAATGGATAATTTTTTTATCACCGAATATTTTGACTGGAGGATCAAGCGATTTTCGCTCCTCGACAGGATTGTCTCAAGAGTACTATCAAAAATAATCGGTAAGACTGAGTTTCGTTCGGCCGATTTTGTAGATAAAATTTACACTAACATAACTGGTAATGCCGTTATTACAGATACATCAGGTGTAATGACGAATATAGAGCAGCGGATGAACATGTATCACCTTATAAGCCAGGTTTTGGCTTATAAGGTTGAGGGTGATTTTGTTGAACTTGGCTGCAATACCGGCGATTCGTCGATACTCATAACAAAGTTGCTGCAGGCGTACAATTCTGACAAAAAGCTCGCAGTCTATGATAGTTTTGAGGGCCTTCCTGCCGCTAAACCGATCGATGGAACCTTTTATAAAGAGGGATATTGCAGAACAAATGAAGATGCTCTTCGGGAGAATTTTAACAAATACAAGCTACCGCTTCCAGAAATCCATAAGGGGTGGTTTCAAGACACATTGCCGACCGGTCTTCCTCAGAGAATTTCCTTTGCTTACTTAGATGGCGATTTTTATGATTCGATACTCGTAAGTCTACAGTACGTTTATCCAAAACTGTCGCCGGGCGCTGTTTGTCTTATCGATGATTATTCTGACCCGCATATCAACCCAAAGGGATGGCATAGGCTGCCAGGAGTCAAGAAAGCGTGCGACGAATACTTGGAAGATAAGCCGGAAAAGATGGAGTTTATCTACTCTGGATCATACTCGCATGCCTTTTTCAGAAAGGCGGGGTATTCCAAGCCCTAGCAAGGGGAGTCGGACTGCTCCGCTCATAGCCCTCTTGCCGACGTTCGAGACGGGGCCCGATTGGAGGCGCAAATTCGCCATCGTCCCAATCCTCTCCGGCCTCAGGCGCCCCGCTTGCTCCGGGCCGTCAGTGCAGGCTCACCGTCTCGAGCTCATTTTCCCAGGCGTTGGTAATCGCCGCGTCCTTGGAATCGGTAAGCATGATGGGCGATCCATCCGCGCCGAGGAGCGCAAACAGGGTCAATCCCGGACGCATCTCAGGCGCCTGCGGAAACAGGCGGGCGACGTCTTCAGAGGCAATGGTCTTCACATAGGCGAGAGACCCATCGCCAAAATGAGCAAATTCCTGTGGCGTCATGTTTGGCGCAACGGTTACGGCTGCTTTGCTGGTTTCGGATCTCATCGCTTTACTCCTTACTCGGCGGCCGCTTAAGCCCGCCCCTGGGCGCTTCAATCGCGCGCCACTATTTTGATCGTACGCACGAGCCGCTCGGGCTGTGGGCGAACGAGATCGACCGACAGCAACCCTTGCGCGAGTTCCGCGCTCAACACCTGCATACCGTCCGCGAGCAAAAACCCGCGCTGAAACTGGCGGGCGGCGATGCCGCGATGCAAATATTCACGCGTCGTGTCCTCCTGCTGCCGGCCGCGAATCGTGAGCTGATTCTCCTCGACGGTGACCTCGATCTGGTCCTGCGAGAAGCCGGCCACCGCGAGCATGATCCGCAACTTTTCCGGCTCGCCGCCATTGGCCGCAATCCGCTCGATATTATAGGGAGGATAGCCGTCCGTCCCCGCCTTCGAGACCTTGTCGAGCGCCCGCTCCAGATCGTCGAAGCCAAGCAACAAGGGCGAGGTCAGCGCCGTCACATGCACCACGTTCGAAGCCCCTTTCAGGCGCTTCCCCGGAACCTCAGGCCTTGCCGTAAGCGCCCGGTCCGGTTCTTGCCGTCAACCATCCGGATCATTCAAAGTTCCGGACCGAACCGATATAAGCCTCGCAATCCAACCTTCAAGGCGTGGATTGCCCTAGCGAAAACCTCTGATTCGGGGCTAGTTCCGACAATTCTGTTAAAATGCTGCGCTCGAAATCTAAACCAATCGTTTATGTTTTCGGCCGGGGGCGAAGGGTATTGGCCAAGACAACGACCGCGTTGAGCAAGCTCGGAACCAAGCGCCAGTGCCTGGCTTGCGGCGCCAAATATTATGATCTCGGCCGCAAGCCGCCGGTTTGTTCGCGCTGCGGCGCGAGCGTCGAGTCGAAGCGGACGAGCGGAGACGTGGAAGAGCCGCCAGCCGCCCAGGATGCGGCGGCAGGCGCGCGGTCGTCCCGCGCGGCTGAAGCCCCAGCTTCGCGGCCGATCGGTCGCGAATGGTCGCGCGAGCAGACGGACGCCATCGACCAGGTCGGCCGGTGGCTCAAACAGGGGGAGCCTCAGGTGTTCCGCCTCTTCGGCTATGCGGGCGTCGGCAAGACGACGCTGGCGCGGCACATTGCGGAAGGGGCGCGAGGCGAAACGGCGTTCGCCGCCTTCACCGGCAAGGCCGCCCTGGTGCTGCGATCGAAGGGCTGCGCGGGCGCGACAACCATCCACGCGCTCATTTACCGGGCGAGCGAGGGCGCGGAAGGCGCGCCCAATTTCACTCTCAACGCCGACGGGCCAGCCTCCAAGGCCGGGCTAATCGTGATCGACGAATGTTCGATGGTCGATGCCGAACTGGCGCGCGACCTGCTCTCGTTCGGCAAGCCGATCCTGGTTTTGGGCGACCCGTTCCAGCTTCCGCCCGTCAAGGGCGCCGGCTTTTTCACCGAGCACGCGCCGGACGTCATGCTGACGCAAATCCATCGCCAGGCGCAGGACAATCCGATCATACGCCTGTCCGAAGTGGTCCGTTCAGGCGGTGAACTCAGCGTCGGCGACTATGGCGAGGCGCGCGTCATACCCCGCGCCGCCGTTGAGCCGGCTCAGGTCCTCGGGGCCGATCAGGTGCTGGTCGGGATCAACCGCACGCGCCGCGCATACAATCAGCGGATGCGTGATCTCAAGGGCTTCCGTGAGCCGTTGCCGGTCGCCGGCGACCGCTTGGTCT
>DATCEJ010000289.1:0-2468 GCA_036510135.1 Roseiarcus sp.
GGGGGGAGATTTCGAAACTGGCTGGCCGGGAGATCAGCCGCGACGTCATCGCCTCCTTGAAGCGCCACGGGCTCATCGACGGCGCGATCCGCGCCCCGCAACCCGGCGCCCCCTTCGCCTATGTGACGACGCGGAAATTCCTCGAGGCGTTCGGATTCGCCTCGCTGCGCGACCTGCCGGATCTCGAACGGCTCAAAGCCGAAAGTCCGCTAGACAGAGGGCAAGCCGAGGGCGAACTCGACAGTGCGCTCGGTCTAATCAATCTCGAGACGGACGAAAGCCTCAGCGGCACCGCTGAGCTGGACGATGTCGAGGGTTATTGAGTGGGAGCCGCGCCCTTTGCGCCTTGGAGCGCGGAACGCCCCCTTGCTCGCCAAGCGCTTTGCACCCGAGGTTGATCGCGATCGCCGCCAAATCGGATTCTTCTCATGTTGATCGGCAACGACGCATCTTCGACGCTCTCTGTGCGTGCAAGGGGGAGGCCGCGTTGCGCGACAAGACCGCATAGTTGATGCTGGAGGAGGCCGGCCGCCAGGGAGGGTTCGAGCGGCGCTATGACGGAAAAAATGGCGGGTCCGGTGACGGACCGGGCAGTGAAGCGTATGTGTCTGTTGATTTCCACTGAGAACTGACCCGGGCGCCCCGGGTTTTTCCACCGAGAACTGACCCATGTTCGAACCTAGCCCCCTTGGCCTACGCGGGGGGCATCGGAGTGATCGACATGGAGTTATTGAGCGTCATCCGACGCTGGCGCTATCGGGATCATTATTCGATCCGGGACATAGCGCGGCGCACCGGGCTGTCGAGGAACACGGTCCGCAAATACCTACGCTCGGACAGCGTCGAGCCGAAGTTCAATATTGCCGATCGCGCGAGCAAGCTGGACGCCTACGCCGACAAGCTGTCGCAGATGCTGCGGCAGGAGGCGGGAAAGTCGCGCAAGCAGAAGCGGACGATCAAGCAATTGCACGCCGACTTGGCGGCCCTCGGCTACGACGGCTCTTACAATCGCGTGGCGGCCTTCGCCCGCGACTGGAAGGCCGCCCGGCAGCAGGAACAGAAGACGTGCGGCCGCGGCGTGTTCGTGCCGCTGGCGTTCTCGCCGGGTGAAGCATTCCAGTTCGACTGGTCGGAAGACTGGGCGGTCATCGGCGGCGAGCGGACCAAATTGCAGGTCGCTCACTTCAAGCTCTCCTACAGCCGCGCCTTCATTCTCCGGGCCTATCCGCAGCAGACCCATGAGATGCTGTTCGACGCCCATAACCACGCTTTTCGTGTCTTGGGCGGCGTGCCGCGGCGCGGCATCTTCGATAATATGCGAACCGCGGTCGACAAGATCGGGCGTGGAAAGGAACGCCAGGTCAACGCGCGGTTCTCGGCCATGGTCAGCCACTTCCTGTTCGAGGCCGATTTCTGCAATCCGGCGTCTGGCTGGGAGAAGGGGCAGATCGAGAAGAACGTCCAGGACGCCCGCCATCGGCTCTGGCAGCCCATGCCCAGCTTCCCCTCCCTGGCGGCGCTGAACGACTGGCTGGAGATGCGATGCAGGGAGCTGTGGGCCCAGACGCTGCACGGCTCGCAACCGGGTGCGATCGCCGACGCCTGGGCCGAAGAAGTCGGGCGCCTGATGCAGTTTCCCCGGCCATTCGACGGCTTCGTCGAATACGCCAAGCGGGTGTCGCCGACATGCCTGGTCCACATGGATCGGAATCGCTACAGCGTGCCGGCGTCCTTCGCCAATCGTCCAGTCAGCTTACGGGTGTATCCCGACCGCATTGTCGTCGCCGCCGAGGGGCAGATTATTTGCGAGCATCATCGCGTCTTTGCCCGCTCCCACCAACAGAAGAGCACCACAACGGTTTACGACTGGCGGCACTACCTGGCGGTCATTCAACGCAAGCCCGGAGCCCTGCGCAATGGCGCGCCTTTCGCCGAACTGCCACCCGCCTTCCGCGCTCTGCAACAACGCCTACTCAAGACGCCTGGTGGCGACCGCGAGATGGTCGAGATCCTGGCCCTGGTCCTCCAGCATGACGAACAGGCCGTGCTCGCCGCCGTCGAACTGGCGCTGGAGGCCGGCGTCCCGACGAAGACCCATATCCTGAACCTGCTGCACCGCTTGGTCGACGGGAAGCCAACGGACACGCCTACGATAAAGGCGCCCCAGGCTCTGACGCTGACCACCGAACCGCAGGCGAATGTCGAGCGCTACGATGCCCTGCGCAAAGCCCGGGAGGCGCGCCATGCGTCATAACCCCGCCAGCGGCGCCATCATCATCATGCTGCGCAGTCTCAAAATGCACGGCATGGCTGACGCGGTCGGCGAGCTGACCGAACAAGGCTCCCCGGCCTTCGAAGCCGCTGTGCCGATCCTGTCGCAGCTTCTGAAGGCGGAGACGGCCGACAGAGAGGTCAGATCAACGGCCTACCAGCTCAAGGCGGCGCGCTTTCCGACGTATCGCGACCTC
>DATCEJ010000290.1:0-5018 GCA_036510135.1 Roseiarcus sp.
CATCCTCGAGCGCGAGGCTAAGCGGAAGGAAATCCTCGAAGCGCGCAAAGTGCGCGACGTCGAGCGCGCCAAGCGCAAGGCGGAACAAGAAGCCGCTGAGGCCGTCCGCCGCGCCGCCGAGGAGGCAAATCGCCAGGAGCAACTGAAGCTCGAAGCGCTTGCGCGTGAGGCCGTAGCCCAACGCGAGCGGGAAGAGGGCGACCGACTAGAATACGAGCGCAAGCTTGAGCGCGACGCGCGCTACGCCGCGCGCAAGGAGCGAAAGAAGAAAAAGAAATCGGCGGCTGAACGATACGGGTAAGCGGCCAGTTCGTTCTTGATTTCCAGCCTCGACTCGGGACATTTCGCTCGAAATCAAGTTCTCCGCGGGGCGCGGAGCGAGGAGAAGATGTCGAACCCGCTACGCCTGGGCGTCGCCGGCCTCGGGGTGGTCGGGACGAGTCTCGTTCGGCTCCTTCAGCGGCAGAACGCCGGCTTGGCCAGGCGGGTGGGGCGCGGCTTCGCGGTAACCGCCTTCAGCGCACGGTGTAAGGACGACCGCGGGGTCGATCTTGGCGCGGCGGCTTACTTCGCCAACGCCTCGGAGCTTGCGGCCTCCGCGGACATCGACATCTTCATCGAATTGATCGGGGGCGCCGAAGGCGCCGCGTTCGACGCCGTCAAGGCCGCGCTTTCGCGTGGGACTTCCGTCGTCACGGCGAATAAGGCGATGCTCGCGGCGCATGGGTTTGAGCTCGCGACCCTGGCCGAACGATCGGGCGCTCAGCTGTTCTTCGAAGCGGCGGTCGGCGGCGGCATACCCATCATCAAGACCCTTCGGGAGAGCCTGGCGGGCAACGCTATTCAGAGGGTCTCCGGCATCCTCAATGGCACCTGCAACTACATCCTCTCGCGCATGGAGACCGAGCATCTTCCGTTCGAGGTCTGTCTCAGCGAGGCTCAGAAGCTTGGCTATGCCGAGGCCGATCCGACATTCGATGTGGGCGGCTTTGACACCGCGCACAAGCTCGCGATCCTCGCCTCGCTCGCGTTTGGCGCCAAGATCGACGCAGCGGCCGTTTCGGTCGAGGGAATCGAGACCATCACGCTCGCCGACTTGAGCGCGGCGGACGAGCTTGGGTTTCGCGTCAAGCTCTTGGGCGTTGCCGAACGAACCGCCCATGGTGTTGAGCAGCGGGTGCATCCGACGATGGTCGCCAAGAGCGCACCGCTCGCCCAGACCATGGGCGTGCTCAACGCGGTTTCGATCGACGGCGATGCGATTGGGGAGCTGACCTTGGTTGGACCGGGGGCAGGCGGCGACGCCACCGCGTCGGCGGTCGCGGCTGACATCGTCGACATCGCGCGCGGAATCCGTGTGCCGCCTTTTGGCAGGCCCGCAGCAACGCTTGTTGAGGCGGACCGCGTGCCGATGCAGCGTCACGAGGGCGGCTACTACGTGCGCCTCGCAGTCGTTGACCGCCCGGGAGCGATGGGCGCGATCGCGGCGCGCATGGGCGAGCAGCTCATTTCGCTCGAAGCGATCATGCAAAAGCGGGCCACGAAGGAAGCGGCCTCGGCAGGGGTCGCGCCGGTCGTGCTGATGACCTACGGCACCACGGAATCCTCGATCCGGGAGGCGCTTGCGCGAACGGTTGAAGATGGGCTCGTGCGCGAGCGGCCTCAGGTTATCCGCATCGAACGCGAAGCCGTCTGAGGTGGCGTCCTCGGCGATCACGAAAATCGCTTCCGCCGAAGACGAAGACCGCCGCATGCGGATTCTCGCGATCGGGCTCATGTGCGCGACGATGGTCTGCTTCACCGGGCAGGACACGTGCGCCAAATGGTTGAGCGCCTCTTTGCCGATCGCGCAGATCGTATGGGCCCGCTACGTCGGGGCGTCCGTGATCGCGCTCATAGCGTCGCGCCCTTTGTCACGGCCGGCGATCTTGCGTTCCCGGCGTCCTCGACTGCAGCTGTTGCGCTCCGTCTTGCTGTTCTGTTCGACGACCGCGAACGTGCTGGCCGTCCGCCAGCTCCAGCTCTCGGAGACCGCGACAATCTCGTTTCTCACGCCTGTGTTTGTGGCCCTTCTTGCCGGACCCGTCCTGGGCGAGAAGGTGAGCGCGGAACGCATGATCGCAATCGCGCTTGGATTTCTCGGCGTGGTGATCGCGACGCGCCCAGGAACGGGGGCGTTCCAGCCGATCGTTCTTCTCGCTGTCGCGGGCGTCGTTTGCAATTCGGGATACGTGCTGGCGACCCGTAAGCTTGCGGGCGCGGACGCCGCGCAGACGACGCTCGCCTGGACTCAAATCGCCGGGATCGTGTTTTTAACTCCGATATTGCCCTGGGTCTGGCGCCAGCCCCAGTCCGCATTCGATTGGCTGATCATGGCGGCGATGGGTGTTTTCGCGGCCACGAGTCACGGAATGCTGATCGTCGCCCACCGATATGCCCCCGCGCCAATCCTGACGCCATTCACCTACACCCAGCTCATCTGGATGATCATTTCTGGCATCGTGGTGTTTGGACAATGGCCGACGACCGCCACTCTGGTCGGGGCGGCGTTGGTTGTCGCTTGCGGCGCCTATCTCGCCGTTAAAGAGCGCAGAGGACGGCATATCGCGACGTCCGTAACGGTTGACGTCGATCCAAAAGTCTAGTAATTCAATCGACATAGCTTTTTTGGGCGACTCACAGGCTTCGGCAATGTTGCATGGCATCGATCCTGTCTTCGCGATCTCCGGATTGGCCGTCGGGCTTTTGGTCGGGATTACCGGCGTCGGCGGCGGTTCCCTCATGACGCCGCTGCTCGTTCTGGCCTTCGGCGTCCATCCAGCGACCGCCGTCGGGACTGATCTTCTCTATGCGGGCGTGACCAAAATCAGCGGCGGGGCGGTTCACGCCTATCACGGCTCTGTCGACTGGCGGATCACACGCCGCCTCGCCTATGGCAGCGTACCAGCGGCGCTCCTGTCGCTGCTGCTCCTTGCGCATCTCGGGTCATCCTCGAAAGCGAGCGGGGGAATCATCAGCACGACCCTCGGGATCGCGCTGATCCTGACTGCGGTCACGCTCATTTTCCGCAAGGCGCTGCTCGCCAGGCTGGCCCGCGTGATGGACGGCGCAAGCGAGCCGACCATTCGCCGACTCACTGTCGCGCTCGGCGCGGTCCTCGGTGTGCTGGTGACGATCTCATCCGTTGGCGCCGGCGCCATTGGCGCTACGGTTCTGCTGACGCTCTACCCGAAGTCCCCAATCGTGCGCATTGTCGGCTCCGATATCGCGCATGCGGTGCCGCTGACGCTGATCGCCGGCGCCGGCCATTGGTGGCTCGGCTCCGTCGACTTTCACATGCTCGCATCGCTGCTCGTAGGCTCGATCCCGGGCATTATGATTTCCAGCCATTTCGCATCTCGTGTCCCCGACCGGATCCTGCGTCCGATACTGGCTGGCACGCTTGCGGTCGTTGGCGGACGCCTCGCGTTCTGACGTACGGTCGCCTCAAGCCGGCGGCTTGCCAAATTCCTCGAGCACCGTGGCGATGGCGTCGGAGTGTATGTAGACCGGCCCTGTGAAGGGGTGGTCGAGCGAGATGATGACGACGAGGCCCAAGGTTACCAGAAGCGAAAGCACGCCTGTCATCGAAACCTGGGCAACCAGATTCTCGCTTCCGAAGAAGAGCGTGAAACCGACAGTCAGCAGAGCGCCCGCGAAGAGCGCGATCCAGATGACGTCGGGCACAAGCCCTGTCGCGAGATGCAGCCTGATCCGCCGCGCCGCGGTTACGTTGTCGATCTGCCGGAAGACCTCCGACATGTCAGCAGTGTCTCTTGTTCCGGACCGACCGAGCGTCAGCGCCGTGGAATACAGCCTGTTGAGCGCGCTCGTAACCCCATGGGCTTCGGATTCGAGGCCCATCGCCGGCCATTCCTCTTCGATTGTCGTCTTGAGGTAGTTGACGAGCGCCTCTCGCAAGGCGAGCGCCTCCGGTTCCTTGCCCTCGGCATAACGAAAGAGCGCGGCCGTCGCGCCTGCTTCCTCAGCGACGGAAGTCTGCGCGTCGTTGAACTTTTCCCATACGACGATCACCGAGAAGGCCAGAAGGACGGCATAGATGACGCCGACAGTCGCGAATTTAAAACCGGCGATTTCGTTGTTTTTGACCAATGTCTCGATGCCGACCCAGCGGCGGATCAGCACCTGCGCGGTCATCGCCACAGCGCTCGGAACGATCACAATGAGGGCGATCAGGGACCACAACGGAAGGCCCGACAGAAAGTGAGACATTCTTGCCCTCCATGCGAATGTGATGGCGACTTGGTCGTCGCTTGCTAAGGTTCACATCGTTGCCGCGATCGCGCCGATCCAACTGACATCCTCGTTGGCGCCTGTCCAGAACCCTCGCATTCCATCCGCTTTGTCGGAAACGACTGGGGACGCCGACGTCCGGCGCCCGCTAAATCCTTCTGGATCGGACCGCGTTCTGTCATGATTCGCGCTGAGGCAAGTGATTCGCAGCCTGCCGCATTGCTGGATCCCAAGGCGGAGTTTTGACACCCTCCGATTACTTTCTCGACGTTGAGACCTCGGCGCTCGGCCAGCCGTGGCGGCCGCGACTTGACGCGGCCGGGGAGCTGCACGCCCTCGCCATTGCTCAAATCGGTGGGCACGACGAGCTGATCGCCCGTGTGCTTGCCGGACGCGGCGTCCTGCCGGATGCGGTTGACCGCCATCTCGCGCCAAGCTTCCGTGATCTCATGCCCGACCCCAACAGCCTACGCGATATGGCCGCGGCGACGGAGCGCCTGAGGCGCGCGGTCATGGCCCATGAGAAGGTCGCCATCTTCGGCGACTACGACGTCGATGGCGCGTGCAGCGCGGCGCTGTTGAGCGAATATCTGAAGGCCTGCGGGCTCGAGACAATCGTCCATATCCCCGATCGGGTGACCGAGGGCTACGGGCCCAACATCGAGGCGATTCAGAGCTTCGCGTCACGAGGCGCGACGCTGGTGGTGACCGTCGACTGCGGCGCC
>DATCEJ010000291.1:0-5409 GCA_036510135.1 Roseiarcus sp.
CAGGCGTTGCGCGAGCATTGCGGCCGAGGTCACCGTTGTCGTGGTCACGAGGGCGGTCGCGCCCATGCGCGTGATCCGCTCGACGAACGGCAGCAAGACGCCGGCTTCCCCGACACTGGCGCCATGCAGCCAGACGAGCGGACCGGGCGGACGGGCAAGGCTGGTCAGGCCCCGCCGCTCGCCCACCCGTCGCGAATCCTCCTTGCCCCGCCTGAGCCGCATCGCCAGCATCGGGCCTGCCAACGGCGTCGCCAGGAACGAGGCCCATCGGTAGCCAATGAGCGAGAGCGGAGCGGTCATCGCGATCTGAGATCGGCGCCAGGGTCGCTCGCGCCGACCATGGAATAGCCCTGCCGGTGCACCTCGTCGAGGCCACGCTCGACCGCCAGCCGCGCGGCTTCCATTTCCTCGTCATCGGCGCTTGCCGAAACGCGGATGAGGTCGCCGACAACGATGATCGCACGCCCGAAGGGCAGTCCGAGCGACGCGCGATCCCAGGTCTTGAACTGGACACGCCGGCTCATGACCGCGGCGGTCGGCGCGATCGGTCGCCCCGAGAGTTTGCCGAGCATCACGATTCCCCGCCCCGCCACGCGCGCGCGCTTGGGCACATCGGCGGTCATCGCGACAGATGAGCCGGATTCGAGCTGGCGCAGCAGTTCGCGCGTCGCCGGCGCGCCGCCCTTGTAATAGACGCGGTCGGCAGGGCCGCCCGAGCCGCGCACCGGCGTTATTCCAAGACGTTCGGCGGCTAAAGCCTGGGCTCCGGCGTCTTCATGGCGGGAGATGAGCACCGCGAGGCGATCCATGGTCACGGGCCGGGCGAAGGGCATCATCAGATGCTGGCCATGCCACATCGCCGCGATGAGCGGCAGGTCGTCCTTGATATAGGCGTCTACGTCCTCGGGGACCGTGGTGAACCGGTTCGTGCTGCGAACGAACGACAAATAGGTCGCAAGCCCAAAGCCGATCGCCCCCTGCGCCCATTGCGATCTGCCTATACGCCTCGCCATGCGGCGCTCAGGCGGTCCGGGTCGGAGGCGCGAGATCGGGCTCGAGCAGTCGATGCAGATGGACGATGTAGTAGCGCGTTTGCGCGCTGTCGACCGTCGCTTGAGCCTTGGCGCGCCAGGCTCGTTCGGCGCTGGCGTAATCGGGAAAGACGCCGACAATATCGAGCTTCCCGGGATCGCGAAATTCGTGGCTTTCAAGCGATTTCAGCTCGCCGCCGAACACCAGGTGCAAACGCTGCGGCTTTGCCTCGTCCTGGGCCTTCGCGTCGAGTGAGCTCATGATCACGTTTCCTTGAGGGGCGCCCGCAACAGCGCGACTCGGCGAAATGGCCTTTGCCCTCGCGGCGGCGAAAACGCAAGCGTCCCGAGAGCTGCGTCCGGAGCAAATGCAAGTTCGAGGATTCGACCACTGGCGCGCTGCAGCCGCAGCCCAGGGACCAGATCATGAAGGGCGGACCCTATACGGTCACCGTGACCGAGGACATGACCGGCGTCCCCGACATGTGGACGAGCTCGCTCATCACCGGAGCATTTCCGGCGATTCGCGAGATGGGCGAGATCGACGGGATCGAATGGATCGCGCCCACCTACCAGACGCTATGCCAGAACGCGTCCTAGCGGGGGCGGGTAACGGCTGATTACGCGCCCGCTTCGGCTGCGCGCTCGGCGAGAACACGGTAATCGGGCATGACTATGAGAACGACGATCAGCGCGATGGGCCACGCCAGCATTCCGAATATCCAGAAGCCAACGACACTGCGACCTTTGCGATGAGCGATCGATGCCGG
Source organism: Roseiarcus sp. (assembly GCA_036510135.1). Lineage (GTDB taxonomy): Bacteria > Pseudomonadota > Alphaproteobacteria > Rhizobiales > Beijerinckiaceae > Roseiarcus. The sequence continues at coordinate 1,802 of DATCEJ010000291.1, forward strand.
GATGAGACCGATCGCGAACCAAAGCAAAATCAGAAGCTGCACGGGATGCCTCCATTCCCTTAGTTGTCGCTCTGTTGTTTTATCTCTTTCAGTACAATGAGCATATTTCTGAAGCCATCGTCGGAAAGGGTCTTCCTCATCGTGCCGGAGGATCCGAGAAAATCGATGACATCGATAGGGGTCACCACCCCATTGAACGCCTGGTAGGTGCGCACGACGATATCGACTGTCGCATACCAACGCTCCGGCTTGTCGTAGAGTCCTCGCAGGCGCACGATTTGGACGAGTTGTTTGGCGATGGCGCCGTCGTTGCCCACATACCCCTCACGGGCGAGAACGAATGCAGCTTTTGAGAAAGTTCTGATGTCCTCGACGCGCACGCCGTCAAGCAATCCCATGGCGCGGCAGACGGCTTTTGCGTCATCTGCTGAAATTCCCTCGAAGACGGCGGAGCCAGACATCTGGTCGCACATTGGAACGGGTGTCGAATCGCTGTCGGCCAGGCTGCCGCCGAAAGCCGGGGAGGCGGTCAAGATCAGCAGAGAAAGAACCGGAATGCGCATTGTTCGCAGCTCCATGAGTTCTTGGTCAGGCAGGCATCAGCGATGATTAAGAGGATTAAGCTTGAAAAGCCAGTACAATGGTCCGGAGAGCGGTCAGTCCGGCTTCCAGCCGATCGCGGCGCGAAAGCCCTTGATGAGCCGGGGCGCGCCTGCGTCCGACGCGGCAAGGAGCGCGCCACGGCGGACCTGCCGGGAATTGTACCGGAGCCGCTCGCCCGAGACGTCGGTGAGTCGCGCGCCCGATTCCTCGAGCAGAATATCGGCGCCGGCTATGTCCCAGTCACTCGAGTTTGCGGCCGAGACAGCAAAATCGATCGCGCCGCGCGCAATCATGCAGAGCCGGTAGGCGAGCGAGGGCACACGCGGAACGATTTCGATCGAGGCGCCGACGTCGGTCGCCATTGCCTCAACGATGAGCTTGGGGCCCGCAGCGGCGCGTGGCGGCCAGCCGGTGGAAGAGGTGAGAGGCGCGCCGTTGAACGATGCGCCGGCGCCGCGCGCCGCCGCGTAGGTCTCGTCGAGCGCCGGTGCGTAGACGACGCCCGCGATCGGCCGTTCGTCAACGATGAGCGCCACCGAGACGGCCCAGCGCGGGTCGCCGATCACAAACGCGCGTGTGCCGTCGATCGGGTCGACGATGATGAGGCTGCGGCGCGAAAGCCGCTCGAAATCGTCGACCGTCTCCTCGGATAGCCAGCCTGCATCGGGCAACGCCTCCCGCAAGCGGCGCTTCAGGAGCGAATCCGCGGCGAGATCGGCGTCCGAGACCGGTGATCCGCCGGCTTTCGTCACGACTCGGGCGGAGGTACGGGCCCCCGGATTGAAATATTCGAGCGCAAGCGCTCCGGCCTCGCGCGCTGCGGAGACCAGAAGATCGCGCGCGGCAAGCGCGTCAGTGTCCGCGTCGACGCTCAAAGGGAAAATGTCCATGGCGGAGGATGCTTTGCCGCTTGCCTTAGCCGCGCGCGCTTCGCCATGCAATCGCAAAGGGCGGCGGCGCGCCGCTCACGTCATTGCGTCGAGCGCGCCGCGGACCGCCTTCGCCGTCGCGCGGCCAAGCAATTCGTGCTGGTTGGCCTCATAGTGGATGCCGTCCAGATCCGAGCATCGAATGACTTGGCCAGCGTCCAGGAATGCGACGCCTTCGCGCTCTGCGACGTCACGATAGCGCTGGCCGAGGAGAACGGACTTTTCCTCGCCGCCCTCGAACATTTCCGCATAAGCCGAGAGCCTGGCGATCGGGGGCGGCGCGATCAGCAGGATTTTCGGTGGGCGGGCGTCCGGGCCTTGCCCATAGGCGCGAGCGAGGAAGATGAGGCGCGCGGCCCCCTCGGCGATGTCGAAGGCGGAAACGGAAAATCGCTTCTTCAAGTCGTTGCAGCCAAGCGAGAGGATCACGAGGTCGACTGGCGCATGGCTCATGAGGCAGGGCGGGAGCGCATCCGCGCCGCAGCGATAAGGATCGGTCGGATCGTCGTGGACCGTCGTGCGGCCGTTAAGCCCCTCGGCGATCACCTCAAAATCCGCTCCAAGCTCACGCTGCAAGACGCTCGGCCACCGCTGCGCGCGGGGAAATCGGCCGCCGGTCGCGGGATCGTAACCCCAGGTGTTGGAATCGCCGAAGGCGACGATCACGGACATGGGCTTAACTCCTTTGATGCAGCGAATCGGCTGTTCGTATGGAATCGTCATCGCGAGGAGCGCAGCGACGCGGCGATCCAGGGATCGTAGGGCGCCCTACGTTCCCTGGATTGCTTCGCTTCGCTCGCAATGACGATGATGTCCGACCAAATCGCACCAAACCCTAGCTCTCGCCCCTCAGAAGCGCATCGGCGATCGCCGCCCATTCTTCGTCGAGCGAGGCATGACAAACCGGCTTGCGCGCGCGGCGATACCAATAGGCGGCGTTGCCGGAATCGCCCTCCTTGCGATGCAGATAGGCGTGCACCCAGTCGCCCGCTCCGCCCTCGTCTGCTTGCGCGGAATCATGCGCGCCTTCCCAATTCCCCCGTGCGTCGAGCCAGAGCGCACGCAAAGCCTGGCTCAAGGCCGGTGGCGGCTCGGCAGCCGTCAGCGAAGCGCGGAACGCCTCAATGTCCATGACAGGCGCTCCTATCTCGCTTCGTCCCAGATGAGACGCCCCGCGAAAGCGCTCATAAGCGCCGCGAAACCGTAGTCAAAGACCCGCAGCGCGCGCGGGTTGCGCTTCGCCGCCGCGACAAAGTGGCCGGCCACGAGCACGACGATCGCGTTCACCGCCGTCGTAATCGCGATGAAACCGAAGCCCAACACGAACAGCTTCACACTCGCATGCGGATCGCTCGCGCTGATGAACTGAGGCAGGAAGGTCACGAAGAACAGCACGATCTTCGGGTTGGTGAGATTGATGAGGAGGCCGTTCGCGAAAGCGCCGCGCAAGCCTCCTCGGGCCGAGGCGTCGGCCTTTAGCCTGAGCACGGAGCCGTGGCGGACGGCGCGCCAGGCAAGCCAAAGCAAATAGAGCGCGCCGCCGATCTTCACCGCCTCGTAGGCTTGCGCCGAGGCCGCGAGCAGCGCCGACAAGCCAAGCGCAGCGGCGAAGGTGTGGGCGACGAGCCCAACGCTCGCGCCCGCTTGCGCGGCGAAGCCTTGGCGCCGGCCGCCAGCGAGCGTGCGCGACAGGAAAAGCGCCATGTCCGCGCCGGGCGTCGCGGCGAGCAAGAAGCAGGCGACGATATAGGCCGCCGCCAATGAGAGGCTGGGAAAGAATGGCGTCACGGCGTCCGCGCCGCCATGACCGCTTCAACGTCAGCGCGTCTCGGCAAGGGCGTGACGGCGCCGTAGCCCAAGGTCGAGAGGGCCGCCGCCACATTGGCGAAGCGCGCCGCGGCGAATGGGTCTCCATGCCGCACATATTCTGCGAGAAAAGCGCCGTCGAAGCAATCGCCCGCTCCCGTAGCGTCGACCGCCTTGACGTTATGCGCATAGATCCGCTCGCGCTCCTTGGCCGTCGCCGCCAGCGCGCCGCCTCGACCCATTTTCACCACCACCACGCGCGCGCCGAGA
>DATCEJ010000292.1:0-6606 GCA_036510135.1 Roseiarcus sp.
GTTCGATGAGCCTGTCGACCGCGTTCAACGTGATCAGTTCTTCCTTCGCCGCCAATGCGGCGCAGACCGCCGTCGTCTCGAACAACATCGCCAACGTCAATACCCCTGGTTATTCGCGAGAGATCGCGAATCTCGTGACGAACTCCTACGGCGGCGCCGATGTGGCCTCAATCGCCCGCGAGGCCAACGCGGCGCTCCTGGAGCAAGTCTCAACCTCGACCTCACAGGCGGCGGCGCAGCAGGCGATCTCCGATGGGTTGACGACGCTCGCCCAAACTGTCGACGACAGTGCATCGACCTCTTCGACCTCGGGCGCCAACCAGAACGGCGCCTCGCCCTCCGCTATGCTGGCCAACCTGCAAAGCGCGCTCACGACCTACGCGGATTCGCCGAGCTCGCCGTCGGCCGCGGACGCGGTGGTGTCGGCCGCCTCCGATCTCGCCTCGTCGTTGAACAGCGCGAGCGCAACGGTCCAGCAGGTGCGCGAAACCGCCGACCAGAACATGGCCTCGTCGGTCGGTACGATCAATTCGCTTCTCAATCAGTTCACCGCCGCAAACAACGCCGTCGTCACCGGACTTCAGACTGGCGCCAATATTTCCAGCGCCGAGGATACGCGCGACTCGATCGTGACCCAGCTCGCTCAGCAGATCGGGGTTTCGACCACAGTAGCCGCCAATGGCTCGGAGTCGATTTACACCGACAGCGGCGTCACCTTGTTTCAGGATATTCCGCGCACGGTCTCCTTCACACCGACGCCGACCCTGGTCGACGGGGCGAACGGCGGGGCGGTCACCGTCGATGGCGTACCGGTCACCGGCGCCAATTCGCCAATGCCCATTCAATCAGGCGCGCTCGCCGGTTACGCCGCGATACGGGATACGCTCGCGCCCGAATATCAGGCCCAACTCGACCAGATCGCGGGCGGCCTCATCAACGCCTTCGCCGAAAGCGACCAGTCCGCGACCCCAACGTCGCCTTCGCTGCCGGGCCTGTTCACCACACCGGGAGAGACGAGCTTACCCTCGATGGCGGCGACCACGGGTCTCGCCGCCGCGATCGAGATCAATCCGAACGTCGACCCCTCGCAAGGGGGCAATTCGAATCTCTTGCGCGATGGGGGTATCTCTGACCCCGGAAATCCGGCGTATGTCTACAACACGACCGGCGCGGCCAGCTATACCGGGCGCATTCAGCAGCTCATCGGCCAGATCAGCGCGACGCAGAGCTTCGATCCGTCCGCCGGATTCGACTCATCGGCCAGTCTCACCGATTACGCCAACGCTTCGGTGAGCTGGCTGCAAGCCCAGAACCAACAGGCGAGCGACGCCTCCTCCTATCAGAACGCGGTCGCAACGCAGGCGACCTCGGCGTTGTCCAACGCGACTGGCGTCAATCTCGACGCCGAGATGACCAACATGCTGAACCTCGAAAACTCCTACGCTTCGACGGCGAAGCTTTTGACCACCGTCAACAGCATGTTCACAGCCCTGCTGCAGGCGGCATGACCACCGTGGGCGCAAACTTTGTTTCGACCAACTACCTGGCCAACAGCCTGGTCGGGCCGGTCATGCAGGCCCAGTCGCAGCTCACCAGCGCGATGACCGAGGAATCGACCGGCCAGTATGCCGATCTCGGTTTGCAGCTTGGCGACCAGTCTGGCTACGAACTCTCGCTGAAGGAGCAGGTCGGTCAGCTCCAGGCGCTGACCACCGGCAACAGCGTCGTCTCGACCAACCTGTCGACTGCGCAGAACGCGCTAACGGCCATCAAGTCAAACGCCCAGACGACACTGAACGATCTTGCGGCGTGGACGCCAACCGGCACGTCCGGCGCCTCGCTTCAGAACATGGGTCAGTCGGCGCTGCAGTCGCTGATCAGCGGGGCCAACACGACATCGGGCGATCAATATGTTTTTGGTGGAATCAATTCCGCCGTCGCGCCGATGGCGGACTATTATTCGACCCCGGCGTCTGCCGCTAAGACCGCGGTTGACCAGGCTTTTCAGACCACATTCGGCGTCCTGCCGAGCGATCCGGCTGCGGCGAACATCTCCGCCTCGGACATGCAGAGCTTTCTTGCCGGACCTTTCGCGGCTTTGTTCCAGGGCGCGTCGTGGAGCACGGACTGGTCGTCCGCCTCAAACGACAATACGAGCGCCACGATCGCGCCGGGTCAGGCCGTGACAACATCGACCAACGCCAACCAGGCGGGTTTTCAAGAGCTCGCGCAGGCGTACGCGATGCTGAGTGAATTCGGCGGGTCCGCGCTCAGCAGCGATGCGCAGCAGGCGGTGGCTACGGCCGCCACGTCGCTGGTTTCGCAAGGCGTCGATTCGATGATCAACATTCAGGCCGGGCTCGGCTCGAGCCAGAGCGCCGTCACCAGCGCCAACAATTCGATGAGCTCACAGCTCACGATCCTGCAAGGTCAGCTTGGCAATCTCGACACCGTCAATCCCACGACGACGGCTATCCAGATCAGCGGTCTCACCAATCAGATTCAGATGGCTTACGAGCTCACAGCGCGCCTGCAACAGCTCAATCTCGCGCAATACCTGCCGGTTGCCTAACGCGTGAAGGACGGAATGTACGAATTCGCATACAACGATGTGATCGAGGATTCCCATCAGACATTGCGCGCCCGCGAGCAGGCGGCGATGGATCGCGTGATCGGAATGCTGCGCGCGGCCCAGGAAAAAGGTCCGCAATCGCGCGAGCTTATTGACGCGCTGTTCTATCTCCGCCGCCTATGGTCGATTTTCATGGACGACCTCAACGACCCCAACAACGAGCTGCCGGCGCAGCTCCGAGCTGGGATTGTCTCGATCGGCGTCTGGATGATGAAGGAGATCGACCGCGTGCGCGGCGGCGTGACCAACGACCTGACGCCGATGATCGAAATCAACGTGCTGATCCGCAACGGGCTGAAGTGAGAGTCGTCGCGGCATGAACATCACGCTCAGAGCTGGAGAACGGTTCTTCATCAACGGCGCGGTGATCCGCATCGATCGAAAGGCCTCGATCGAACTCTTGAATGAGGTCACCTTCCTGCTCGAGAACCATGTGATGCAGGCTGAGGAAGCGACGACGCTGGTCCGTCAGATCTATTTCGCGGTCCAAATCATGCTGATGGACCCGACGGCCGCGGCGAGCGCGACGCCGCTCGCCCGTTCGCTGATCGAATCGGCGCTCGTGACCTATCGCGCGTCCGACCTGACGGCGGGCCTCAGGAGCGTCGACTCGTCGCTCCTCCGCAGCCGCAATTTTGAGGCGTTGAAAGCTCTGCGCGGCCTATTCGCCCTCGAGGATAAAGAGCTTCAGCCGCTCGCCGATACACCAAGCGCGGCCTGAGACAGGAGAACGCCATGACCGTCAACGCCACCACCCCCGTCACATCCCCCGCCGCATCCACCAGTTCATCAGCGCCGAGCGGGGCGACCCAAGGCCTCGGCTACAACGATTTCCTGACCCTTCTCATGGCGGAAATGAAGAACCAGGACCCGACGCAGCCTATGGACCCGTCGCAGATGGTGTCCCAGCTCGCCACTGTCTCCGAGGTTGGGCAAGCGGTGCAGAGCAACACGACTCTGGCCTCGCTGTTGACCGCCACGTCGCTCAGCCAGGCCGAGCAGTTGATCGGCCGCACCGTCACCTCCGCCGACGGTTCAACTTCGGGCGAAGTCGCCTCGGTCAGCGTCGGCAGCGCGGGCGCGGTGGCCACGCTGACGAGTGGCGGAACCGTTTCGCTCGCCAACGGCGCGAGCGTGCAGTGAACGAAGGCGACGCAATCGATCTCGTTCAATCGGCGATCTGGATGGTGGTGGTCGGCGCCGGGCCTTGTGTCGGCGCGGCGATGGCGGTTGGCGTGGCCATCGCGCTTCTGCAGGCCTTGACCCAGATCCAGGAGATGACGCTTACCTTCGTGCCGAAGATGATCGCGGTCTTTGTCGCGGCGAGCCTCACGGCCTCGTTCGTCGGGGGCAAGTTTTCGATCTTCACCCAGTCGATCTACGGGCGGATCGAGCAGGGGTATAAATAGGTGCCAGGTCGCCATACTAAGGCGAAGGGCGTGAGCTCATCTTCGCCTCGAGCGAGTCCAGAGTTCGATCGTGTCGGCGGCGATTGCTTCCGGCCGTAACTGTCGCGAACCAACCCCGGGGTTGCGTGGCCCGGGCGAGGATCCACGCTTCGATCCTCGCGCAAGGTTCGCGGCACATCCTCCCCCCGCGGGGGCGCCGTGTGCTTGCTCCCAATGAGCGAGGGCGGCGATGTCATTGACGGCGGTGGGGACCGCGCCCGCGGCAAACCGCGGCGGCAAGGACATCGCCTTCGCCGTCGGCATCGTTCTCATTCTTTGCCTGTTTTTCCTCCCCGTTCCAGCGGTGATGATCGACTTCGGCCTCGCGCTGTCGATCGCGCTTTCGGTGCTCATCCTGATGGTGGCGCTGTGGATCCAGAAACCGCTGGAGTTCTCGGCCTTCCCGACCGTGCTCCTGGTGGCGACGATCCTGAGGCTGGCGCTCAACATTTCCACCACTCGCCTCATCCTGTCGCACGGCGAGCAGGGACCGACGTCGGCTGGCTACATCATAGGCGGCTTCGCCGCGCTGGTGATGGGTGGCGATTTCGTCATCGGCATCATCGTCTTCCTCATCCTCGTAACGATCAACTTCCTGGTCATCACCAAGGGCGCAACCCGCATCGCCGAGGTCGGGGCGCGTTTCACCCTCGACGCCATTCCCGGCAAGCAGATGGCGATCGACGCGGATCTTTCCGCCGGCCTCATTGACGAGAAGGTGGCGCAGGCGCGCCGGCGCGAGCTCGAGGAGGAGAGCGCCTTCTTCGGCTCGATGGACGGCGCATCGAAATTCGTCCGCGGCGACGCGATCGCCGGGCTCATCATTCTCGCCGTCAACATATTCGGCGGCATCGTCATCGGCGTCACCCGGCACAGCCTGACGCTCGGCGCCGCGGCCGACGTCTTCACCAAGCTTTCGGTCGGCGACGGTCTGGTAACGCAGATTCCGGCGCTGATCATTTCGCTCGCCGCCGGCCTGCTGGTGGCCAAGGGCGGCACGCGCGGTTCGGCCGACAAAGCCGTCATCGACCAATTGAGCGGCTATCCCAATGCGCTCTTTCTCGCCGCGCTCGCGATGGCGGTGCTCGGGCTCGTTCCCGGGCTGCCGTTCCTGCCGTTTGCACTCATTGGCGGATTGATGGCCTTTGTCGGCATCGCCATCCCCCGGCGCATCGAGAAGGACCGCGTCGCCGAAGCGGCGAGCGCCGCCGCGAAAGAAGAGCGCGCCAGGGCGGAGGCGCGCGGCTCGATCAAGGAGCAGCTGAAATCGTTCGAGATCGAGCTGGTGCTCAGCAAGGAGCTCAATGCAGCGCTGCTGTCCTCGCGCGACGAGATCGGCTCCCGCATCGCCAAGATGCGGCGCAAGTTCGCCCGCCAATATGGCTTCGTGGTTCCGGAGATCCGCCTTTCGGACGATATCAGGGCGGCGCCAAGGACCTATCAGATCAAGATTCACGGCGCCGCGGTCGCGACTCAGGAATTGCGGGTTACGGACCACCTCATCGTCATCGGCGACGGACCACGTCCCAATCTGCCGGGGGACGAAGTGCGCGAGCCCGCGTTCGGCATCCGAGCGATCGCGATTCCGGAGGCTTTCATCAAGGACGCCAGGCGAGCAGGCTTCAGGCCGGTTGATCCTGTTTCGGTCCTGCTCACGCATTTGAGCGAGGTCATCCACAATAACCTTGCTCAACTGTTGTCGTACAAGGATATGCGTGCGCTGCTCGATCGGCTCGAGCCCGAGTACAAACGGCTGCTCGACGATATGTGTCCGTCACAGATCTCGCAGTCCGGGCTTCTGGCGACTCTGAAACTTCTGCTCGCCGAGCGCGTCTCCATTCGCAATCTCAGCCTGATTCTGGAGGCGGTGGCGGAAGTTGCCCCACACGTGCGAAGGCCGGAGCAGATTGTCGAGCAGGTGCGCATCCGGCTCTCCCAACAGATCTGCGGCGACCTCGCTGACGAAGGCGCGCTTGCCGTCTTGAGGCTCGGCAACCGCTGGGATCTCACGTTCCATCAGGCCCTGAAGCGCGACGCCAAGGGCGATGTGATCGAATTCGACATCGATCCGCGCCTGATGGAGCAATTCGCGGCCGAGGCGTCGACGGCGATCCGCAAACGGATGGACGAGCGGCGCTCGTTCGCCCTCGTCACCGCGGCCGAGACGCGGCCTTATGTCCGCATGATCATCGAGCGTATGTTTCCGACTCTGGCAGTTTTATCGCAGCTCGAAATCGCCCGCGGCTTCGAGGTGAAGTCACTGGGCACGATCGCGTGACAGCGCTCATCTCGGGGGCGATGGCGGCGCCGCACGCAGCGCTCGCGCCCAGGGCGGCGCTCGGCGTCTTCGTGCTGTTCTGCCGCATTGGCGGATGCCTGATGCTGGCGCCGGGATTCTCGAACACGCAGATTCCGACCCAGGTTCGCTTGTTCGTGGCTCTCGCGGTCACCCTGACGCTGACGCCGTTACTGATCGAGCGCGTGCCGAGCGCCGCCCTGGGCGGCGACCCGATCCTCACCTTGCGG
>DATCEJ010000293.1:0-4059 GCA_036510135.1 Roseiarcus sp.
GCCAGTCAGCGAGCCGAGCGCGTACGCGGTCAGCCCGAGATGGAGGGGCATTCCCCAAACCACGACACCGAGGAACAGGGTGGCGATCGAGCCGATCAACGTCGCCAGCCAAGCGGTCATGCGCAGCACGGCCAGCAGGAACAGCAGCAGAGCAAATGGGATCAGCGCCACCAGCCAAACGAGAAATTCGCTCCCGAATGGGTTGAGCACCTGGTCGAACATCGTTTCCTCTCCCCTGACTCGTTCCGCTCTTTGATAAACCGGAACTCAGTAGATATCCGGCGATCCCGCCCCTCGGAGAACAGCCGCGACGGGAAGCGCCGCTCCGATAAACGAAAGCGGCAGACTCCCCGCGACCGGCGTCAGCAATTGTTTGAACACTTCTTAGCCTCCCCAGCCCGTCGGCGGACGAGCCACCGTACGATTCCCCGCGCGCGACTCGGCCCCGACAATTTCTCTTAAGGGACGCCGTGGCGGCAAATCAAGCTCCATTGCGGCGGTTGCGCATGCGCCCCACCGCCGAGACCAATCGCGCCCGGATCAGAGAAAGACTTCCACTAGCCGTCGACGTCCCATTTCTCGGCGCTGGCGCCCGCGAGTTCGCGCACCCGCTGCTCGTCGGCGCCGAAGGCGCGCGCGTCGCCCTCGTAGACGATCCGGCCGTCGTCCAGCACGTAAGCCCGATCGGCGATCTCGACCGCCGCGCGCACGTTCTGCTCGACCAGCAAAACCGAGAGGCCTTCCCGCCGCGCCGCGACGACAATTCTGAACACGTCCTCGACAATCAGCGGCGCGAGGCCCTGCGAGGGCTCGTCGAGCATCAGCAACCTGGGGTTCAAGAGCAAGGCGCGGGCGATCGACAGCATCTCCTGCTCGCCGCCCGAGAGCTGCGCGCCCTTGTTCCCGCGGCGCTCTGCGAGGCGCGGAAACGTCTCGTAGACACGGGCGACCGTCCACGGGCCGGGCCGCTCGACGGGGACCAGCAGGTTCTCGTCGACAGTCAGGTTGGCGAAGATGCGCCGCCCTTCCGGCACATAGCCAACGCCAGCCCTGGCGATCCGGAAAGGCGGGAATCCGGTCACGTCCGCGCCGAACACCGCGACCTTGCCCGTGCGCGGGCCGGTGAGGCCGATCAGGCTGCGCAGCGTCGTCGTCTTCCCGGCGCCGTTGCGGCCGAGCAGCGCGACAATCTCGCCCTCGCGCACCTCGAGGCTGACTCCGTGCAGGATATGACTCTTGCCGTAAAAAGTGTGCAGATCCTCGGCTTGGAGCGCGATCATGCCGCGGCCTTGCCGAGATAGGCGGCTTGCACCTTTTCGCTGTCGGCGATCTCCTGCGGCGCGCCCTCCGCCAACACCCGACCCTCCGCCAGCACCATGATGCGATCGGCGAGGTTGAACACGACGCGCATGTCGTGCTCGATCAACATGATCGTTAGCCCTTCTCGCCGGTGCAGCCGCCGGATGAGCCGCGCGATGTCGTAGGTCTCCTGATCGCCCATGCCCGCTGTTGGCTCGTCGAGCATGAGAAGGCGGGGTCTTAAAGCGAGCGACATCATGATCTCAGCCGCCCGCTGGTCGCCGTGCGACAGCGCGCCCGCGCGCATCTCTGACTTGTCGGCCAGCCCGCCCAGGCTCAGAAGCTCGGCGACGCGCGCCGCCACGCTCGCCCGCGCCTGCGCGCCAAGCCAGGGCCGAAGGCGATAGCCGGACGCGACTTCGACCGCGACGCGGATGTTGTCGGCGACGGAGAGCTCGGGAAAGACCTCAGTGATCTGGAAAGTGCGGGACATGCCGCGTCGCACCCGCTCATCGGGACCGAGCGGGGCGATGTCGCGGCCCTCGAAACGGATCGAGCCCGCGGTCGGCGCGAACAGGCCGCTGACCAGATTGAAGAACGTCGTCTTGCCTGCGCCGTTCGGACCGATGATCGCGCGCAACTCGCCCGGCTCGATGGTCAAAGACACGTCGTCGATGGCGACCAGGCTGCCGAAGCGCTTCGATGCGCCCTCGACCTGAAGCAGACTCACGCCTTCGCTCCCGTGCGCAGCATGCCCAGGACCCCGCGGGGAAAGAAGCGCACCACCAGCACGAACACGAGGCCGATCACCGACATCCAGTTTTCGGTGTGGCTCGAGACGTAATCCTGCAGCGCGACGAAAATCGCCGCGCCGATCAGCGGGCCCCAGAACGAGCGCATGCCGCCCAGCACCGCCATGATGACGAGATTGCCCGAGAGGTCGAAGCGCAAAGCCCGGGGATCGGTGAAATTGTTGAGCAGCGCATAGAGCGCCCCCGCCACGCTGACGAAGAGGCACGAGATCACGAACGACAGCCAGACGTGAAACTCGATTGGCAGGCCGAGAAAGCGCGCGCGCCGTTCATTCTCGCGAATGGCGATCAACGAGCGCCCGAACGGCGAGTTAAGAAGCACCGCCATCGCGCCGACGCAGACCGCAAAAATTGCGAGAGCGAAATAATAGAACGCCTTGTCGTTTTGAAAAATGTCGAGCCGGGCGAAGCCGAAGTCGATCGGCAGGCGATGCCAGCCGGAGAGCCCGTCGTCGCCGCCGGTCACAGCATTCCAGCGGAAGGCGATGAAGTAAAACACCTGGCCGAAAGCGATGGTCACCATGGCGAAATAGACGCCGCGCAGCTTGATGATCAGCGCGCCGATGATCATCGCCGCGATCGTTGCGACGACGACGCCGAACCCGATCGCCGGGATCGATCCCGCACCCAGATACTTGATCGCCATTCCCGCCCCATAGGCGCCGAGCCCGAAATAGGCGGCGTGGCCGAACGAAAGAACCCCGGTGAAGCCAAGCAGGAAATTGAGCGACATCGCCGCCAGCCCCATGACCACGATTCGGGTGGCGAGTTCGGTGTAGCCGCCGATCGCGCCCATCCAGAATGGCATGAACAGGAGCAGCAGGCAGACCGCGGCATCGAGGGCGCGCGCACGGGCGGGGCTCAATGCACCCTCCCCTCTTCGCCGAGCAGGCCGCGCGGCCTGACGAGCAGAACCAGTCCCATCATCACGTAGATCACGGCCTCGGTGGCGGAAGGAAAATAGACCGCCGCCAGGCCGGAAACGACGCCGATCATCAAGCCGCCAATCAATGTTCCAAGCAGGCTGCCGAGGCCGCCGACGATGATCGCGACGAAGCTCGGCATGATGAGGTTGGCGCCGATGGTGGGCGAGAGGCCCAATAGGCCCGCCGCCAGCACGCCGGCGAGGCCGGCCATATAAATGCCGATGCCAAAGTTGAGGCTGCGCAACACCTTGACGTTCACCCCGAGCGTCGAGACTGTGTCGAGGTCGCGCGTTCCGGCGCGAATGCGCATGCCTAGCCGCGTGTACTTGAGCACAGCGAACAGGCCGCCGACAGCCACCGCAACGATGATCATCATGAACACGCGATAGCCAGTAAGGAAAAAGTACTGGCTCGACAGCGAAGTCATCAGCCAGCTGGGGACCTGAAAGGGCACGCTTTGCGCGCCCCAGATCAGGCGCGTCACATCCTCGAAGATGTAGGCGAGCCCGAAGGTCAGGAGGAGGCTGTACAGTGGATCCTTTCCGTAGAGCGGGCGGATCAACAGCCGCTCAATGACGAGGCCGAGCACAGCGGTCAGCGGCGGCGCGAGGATCAGCGCGCCCCAGAAACCGATATAAGGGATCAGCGTGTAGGCGAGATAGGCGCCGAGCGCCAAGAATCCGCCGTGGGCGAAGTTGATCACGCCGCTGAGGTTGAGGATCAGCGACAGGCCAAGCGCCATCAGGGCGTAGAACGCGCCGACGATCAGGCCATTGAAGACGTTGAATAGAACGACTTGAGTCATGCGATACGCTCGTCGCCCGCGCCGCCTGCGGCGGCAGGAGCGACCGCGCCCCCCTCCCCTCGCACGACCGTCAGGTCGGCCAGGTCATCTTGCAGCCGCTTTCCTCAAGCGAACCCGCGGCGTCCACGCCGCTGACGGTCTTGGTCACCTTGAAAAGATCGTCGGGCGCCGATCCCTTCGCCTGGGCGTCGCCGACAAAGAGCGTGGCGAGAAGCTG
>DATCEJ010000294.1:0-3145 GCA_036510135.1 Roseiarcus sp.
CCATCGCCGGAAGCGCCTTCTGGTCGCGGACATGGATTCGACGCTGATCGGCCAGGAATGCGTCGACGAACTTGCCGCGCGCGTTGGGGTCGGCGATCGCGTCGCCGCCATCACGGAGCGGGCGATGCGGGGCGAAATTGCCTTTGCGCCGGCCTTGCGCGAGCGCGTCGCCCTGCTGGCTGGCCTGCCTGAGACCGTGATCCAGGATGTGCTGAAAGACCGCATCACGCTCAATCCCGGCGCGCGCACGCTCGTTCAGACGATGCGCGCGAACGGCGCCTATGTCGCCATCGTCTCGGGCGGCTTTCGCCAGTTTACAGGCGCGATCCGCGAGCGGCTCGGCGCCGATGAGGACCGCGCCAATATGCTCATGATCGAAGGCGGCAAGCTGACCGGCAAGGTCATCGAGCCGATCCTCGGTGAGGGCGCCAAGCTCAGCGCGCTGAACGAGATCGCCGCCGCGATGGGGGCGACGCTTGACGACACGCTGGCCGTTGGCGACGGCGCCAATGATCTTCCGATGTTGCAAGCGGCCGGCCTCGGAATCGCCTATCGCGCCAAACCCAAGGTCGCGGCTGGCGCGGACGCGCGTGTCGAGCACGCCGATCTTACGGCGCTTCTTTATGGGCAGGGCTTTGCGCGCAGCGATTTCGTCGCGGGGTGAGCGGGTCTCGCCACCGTCGTCATGGCCGGGACACCCGGATCGGTGTCCGGGGGCCGCCGTGGCGGCTTATGGCCCTTGCGGCATCCACACTTCTGGCCCTCATTCGGCCTGTGTTTTGTTGGACGGTCCCCTTCGCCCGTGGTAGCCCCATTCATCTTGTGTTCAATGTGCCTGTCGAAGGCGTGCGAACGGACCTGCGGTCAGGCCGCCCGCGCGCAATGAGGGGAGGTCGGCTATGACGATCGCGTCAGTCATGAATGCGCCCGAGGCGAACGATCACGCGGCGCTCGCCGAAACCATGCCGCTCGACGAGATCGACGTCAGCAATCCTGTTTTGTATCAGGAGGAGGTCTGGCAACCCTATTTCCGCCGGCTGCGGCGCGAGGCGCCGGTCCACTATTGCCCGACAAGCCCGCTCGGGCCGTATTGGTCGGTGACCAGGCACAAGGACATCATCGCGCTCGAAGTGGACCATAGGCGGTTCTCATCCAGTTCGGCGCTCGGCGGCATAACGCTGCGCGACCGTCCGGCGGACCTTGAACTGCCGATGTTCATCGCGATGGACCCGCCCAAGCACGACGTGCAGCGCAAGGTGGTGCAGCCGATCGTCTCGCCCGAGAATCTCGCCAATTTCGAGGGTCTGATCCGCTCCCGCGTGCGCGACACGCTGGATAGCCTGCCGCGCGGCGAAACTTTCAACTGGGTGGATAGGGTCTCGATCGAGCTCACCTGCCAGATGCTGGCGACGCTGTTCGACTTCCCGTTCGAGGACCGACGGAAGCTCGGCTACTGGTCGGACGTCTCGACCGCCATCCCCTACGAGGGCGGTCTGGTCGAAAGCGAAGAGCAGCGCGAGGCGGTCTTCCGCGAGTGCCTCGGCTATTTCATGAATTTGTGGAACGAGCGCGTCAATTCCGAGCCGCGCCGCGATCTCATTTCCATGCTGGCGCATGGCGAGGCGACGCGAAACATGAGCGCGCGCGAATATCTCGGCAACATCATCCTGCTCATAGTCGGGGGCAACGACACGACGCGCAATTCGATGAGCGGCGGCCTTTTGTTCCTGAGCCAGAATCCGGATGAATTCGCCAAGCTGCGCGCCAGGCCCGAACTCACCGAGTCGATGGCGCCGGAGATCATCCGCTATCAGACGCCGATCGCCTACATGCGCCGCACCGCGCTCGAAGACGTCGAGTTCGGCGGCCAATCCATCCGCAAGGGCGACAAGGTCGCCATGTGGTACATCTCGGGCAACCGCGACGAGGAAGCGATCGAAGACCCCGACCGTTTCATCATCGATCGCGCCCGTCCACGCCAGCATCTGTCGTTCGGCTTCGGCATTCACCGCTGCGTCGGCAAGAGCCTGGCCGAAATGCAATTGAAGATCCTGTGGGAGGAAATCCTCGATCGCCTGCCAGGCATCGAGGTGGTCGGCGAGCCGAAGCGGGTGTTCTCGGCTTTCGTCCACGGGATCAGCGAATTGCCGGTGAGGATCCCGGCCTGAGGGGCGGGACGCCAGCCCGCGCGGTGAATCTCGCCATCCTCTCGCGTCCACGGCGACACTTTGGCGTCGTCGAAGAGCGGCGTTTGGGCTTTCTCCGCAGACGGGGCGGGGTGGATCTGCCTTTTTTTGGTCGCCGTTGCTCATCTCTCCAAACTCGTCCGTACAAGGGGCTTCTGAGAGGCCGGCATCAATGAGTTTTGAGACGCCGGCCCTATCGATATGCGATCACTGTCGGTAGGCGGGTAGCGAGCGTACAATCCGATTCAGGGTTCGCCTTCCCTCCGCTCTTGTGTAACTGCTGATCGATGACGCAGAAGTTGTGGAAGGCGTCACGGGAGGTCGCTATGCTACTCCGCTTCCTTTTTCCAGCATTCAGTTTTGGCGCAGTACTTTTTTCATTATTGCCTGCGGCTTCGACAGAGTTACCTAAAGAAGGGACGTGCCACATTAAGATGAAGGTAACGGCTAACCAAACTCTCGATCAAGTAAGCTCTGCAAGAGATGGAATTTTGTCGTGGAATGAAATTGAGGAAGCTACCAGAGTCGATTGTGGTCAGGCTCAATGGCCGTCCATGCAAGAACATTGTTTTGGCTTTGGTGAATTAGACGGAAAATTCGCGGTTTCTGACGGTTACTGTATTGACACGGATCAGGATGGTGACAAAATTGTTTGGAAGTTTCCTCCAAGCAAATACCCACAGTATACTACGACGTTGAATTATTCCTCCGATGTGTTGATGGCAAGCGGGAAATATAAGGGCATGTCAGGCAAATCGAATTGGGCTTGCGTTTACACTGGGTCATTTACTACCTCGTTCGGGGACTGCGACGTTGAGATGACGTTCAAGTTCCCGTAGGCCAGAGTGGTTTGGCCTCCCATTCTGGCGGCTGTTCCAATCAACAGTTCCAGCGCAGGGAACGCCCAATCCTTTGTCGATCTCTCAAACAACCCCGATTTCGGCTTGAATTGCGCGGCG
>DATCEJ010000295.1:0-16460 GCA_036510135.1 Roseiarcus sp.
GCCGCCATGCCAGCCCCCGCCTCCCCAGCCGCCGCCGCGGAAACCGCCGCCGCCAAAGCCGCCGCCATGGAAGCCGCCGCCATGAAAGCCGCCACCGCCGCCATGCCATTGGGCTTCGGCGGGGGTCGAGATCGTCGCCACCGCCGTCGCCATTCCGAGCGCAGCAACCGCCGCGACTAGGGTCTTCCTGATCGAACCACGCATGGGGAAATCCTCCCGCTGTCGGCCCGGTTGGCCGAGTCCTGGGCCTGAAACTATGCCATGACGGAAAAAGTTCTAGGGTTTCTTTGCGGCCCCACGCAAAAAATTGATGATTCCGGAGAAATCGTCGCCGCCGTGATCGGCCGCTACATAGAGAGCATAAAGCTGAGCGGCCTCGGCCCCGAGCGGAGTTAAAGCCCCGACGCTCGACGCGGCCTCCTGCGCCAGCCGCAAATCCTTGAGCATGAGAGCCGCGGCAAAGCCGGGTTTATAGTCGCGATTGGCCGGGGAAGTCGGCACCGGCCCGGGAACCGGGCAATAGGTGGTGAGCGACCACGACTGACCGGATGCGGTCGAGGAGACATCGAACAGAGCCTGCGCCGACAGGCCCAGCTTCTCGGCAAGCGCGAAGGCTTCGCAGGTTACGATCATGGTCGCGCCGAGGATCATGTTGTTGCAGATCTTGGCCGCCTGTCCGGCGCCCTGGCCGCCGCAATGGACGATGCGCTTGCCCATAGCTTCGAGAATCGGCTTTGCGCGCGCGAACGCCTCGTCCGAACCGCCGCACATGAAGGTGAGCGTTCCGCCGCGTGCTCCGACGACCCCGCCCGAGACCGGCGCGTCGAGGGTGAGCACGCCCGCGGCGCCGCCCGCCTCGTGCGCTTTTCTCGCGCTGTCGACGTCGATGGTCGAGCAATCGATGACAAGCGCGCCCTTGGGCGTCGCGGGAAGGAGTTCGGCATGAGCCGCAAGCACATGGCGCCCGGCCGGAAGCATGGTTACGACCGTGTCGGCGCCCGCGACGGCCTCGCTGGCGCTCGCCGCAATGGCGACGCCGGAAGCCGCGGCCGCCGTCTTCGCGGCGTCGACAAGATCGAAGCCCGCAACCGAATGGCCAGCCTTGACGAGATTCGCGGCCATCGGCGCGCCCATGTTGCCGAGGCCGATGAATGCGATTTTGGACATGCGTTTCCCAGATGTTTGCGAGAGAGCGCTGGAGCGAAGCTCAGCGCGAAAGGTGTGAGGTTATCATCTCGCGGCCGGCCGTAAATGCCGCGAAAAGTGGGCGGGAGCTTGCGCTTAGGCTGTCCGCGGTCTAACAAATGGTGAGAGTGATATGGGAATCCCGACCCTGCAAGCCTTTGGGGCGGCGCGCCTCCGAGCGATCCTTCCGCTCATCGCCTCGCGCGCAGGAACCCACGCCCGCTCAAAACGTTGAAGCTTGTTCCGGAAGTGGTGGGACCCCGGTATGCCGAGGCGCAAATATGGAAAAGCAAAAACGCCCCGTGGTCCTGGTCGTCGAAGATGAACCTCTTATGCTTATGGACGCCCTGGACCTTGTTACGGACGCTGGGTTCGAAGCGATCGGGGCAAAAAATGCTGATGAGGCGATCCGTATCCTGGAAGATCGAAGCGACATCAGAGTGGTGTTTACTGATGTCAACATGCCCGGCTCGATGGACGGGATCAAGTTTGCTCAGGCAGTGCGCAACCGCTGGCCCCCGATTGAGATCATCGTCACCTCGGGGCTGAATTTAGCGGACGTGCAACAGTTGCTGCCGGAGCGCGGGATCTTCTTTCCAAAGCCCTACACGCCTGCGCAGATCGCGAGCGCGCTGCATAGGTTAGCGGCATGAACTTTTGCTTTGGCGTCTTGCCTCGGCGCGTGCGAAGTCGGTTACCGCGATAGCGCTTTGGCGGCTGGATCGAAACATGCCGCCCGCTTCCCCGCAGCCATTCAAAATCGACAATGGTGACCTACCTAGAGGAAGCTTTGGAGACCGCGGACCTGGGCATGACCTCGACAAACCTTTCGCCTGTCTCAAACCTCGATGCGGCCTTGACGGCCGACATAGCCGCAATTTCCCGTATCGACGCGGTTGCGACCATTCTGGAAATCGTCTGCCGCACCACCGGAATGGGTTTTGCGGCCGTGGCGAGAGTCACGCGGGAGCGTTGGGTCGCTTGCGCCGTTCGTGACGAAATTGCCTTCGGACTCCTGCCGGGCGGCGAGCTCGACGTTAAGACGACGATCTGCGACGAAATTCGTGATAGCGGCCGCGCCGTCATTATCGATCACGTCGCCGAGGACGAACATTTCCGCGATCATCATACGCCAAGACTATACGGGCTTCAGAGTTACATCTCGATGCCGATCATTCTCCCGGACGGCGCCTTCTTCGGCACATTGTGCGCAATCGATCCTCGGCCGGCAAGGTTGAACAGGCCCGAAGTGATTGGCATGTTCAAGAACTTCGCCCAACTGATTGCCTTCCATTTGGATGCGCAGGAGCGCGCGGCGAAACAGGACGCCGCTCTCTTGGACGCGAAAGAAGCGGCCAAGCTGCGCGAGCAATTCGTCGCTATTCTCGCCCACGATCTCCGCAACCCGCTCGCCTCGATCGATGCGGGCGTCAGCATCATCCTTCGAAGAAATCCTGAGGAGAAAACGCGATCGATCGGCGAGCAGATCCATAAAAGCGCTCGGCGCATGGCGACGTTGATCGACGACATCCTCGATTTTGCGAGAGGACGGCTCGGGGGTGGATTCTTGCTTGAGCGCAACCCAGATGCGCCGCTTTCCGATCATCTCGAGCAAGTGATTGGGGAGCTGCGGGACCTATCTGGAAATCCCATTGAAGCTCGAATCAATCTCGCGCATCCGGTCAACTGCGATCCGAAGCGGGTCGCTCAAATCACTTCGAACCTCGTAGCCAACGCGATGAAGCACGGCGCCCCCGGTCGGCCTATCCGTGTGCTGGCCTCAACCAACGAAAAGGGATTCGAGCTTACAGTCGCGAACGAGGGCGACCCGATTGATGAAATTGTTGCACAACAGCTGTTCCAACCCTTCTTTCGCGGAAACGGTCGGTCGTCGAGCCAGGGCCTCGGCCTCGGCCTCTACATAGCGTCCGAAATCGCCCGCGCGCATGGCGGCAAGATCGAAGTCGCCTCTTCGAACGAAGAGACACGGTTCACGCTGCATATTCCCGCCGCCTGATCGCGCTCCTCGCCGCACGTTCACTTTCTGCTCGTCGGCTTCGTTAAATCTGGTCGATCCGTTTGGATTTTCTTGGCTCTAGTCGTTTGGCTGCGAAAACCCCCGATAATGGGCGTTGGATTTCCTTGGATTTCCTTGGATTCTCTCGTTCGAATCGAGACTTATCAATAGGTTACGCGGAATAAACCGTGGAATTTTTTTCCCTACGCTTCCGGGGCGTAACACCGCCGGAATGAGCGCCGATGGCCTTGGCATGGGAAGGGGCAGGAAACCTTCATGGGACGAGCTTATATTAATCTAATTTCTGACTGTCTGCAAACAATTGTCGTCCTGGCTATTCTTTTCGAGCACCTCAATTCGAAGCACCTGCTCTAAACAATACAGAGCCGCGGCAGCCAGGCGCAACCTCTCGGCTATGTCCGGGACGAAAAGCTGTTCGAAAGGTGAGATTGGTGGGCTCACCGGGTCAGAGACCGACGAGCTCGCGTGTCGAAGGGTCGCCAAAGTCGCACCGGCAACGATTCCTGCTTGACTCACCCATAGCCTGATGGTTATGAGTCTTCCCATAGCCAGGCGGTTATGAATTCCAATGCCAGACGCTCATGACATGCTTTTCCGAACGCTCGCCGACCCGACGAGGCGCGCGATCTTCGAGCGGCTTTGCCGCGAGGGCGAGCAGACTGTCGGGGCGCTGACGGCTCAGGCCGGGATCTCGCAACCGGCCGTCTCGAAGCATCTTCGGGTGCTGAAACAGGCCGGCCTGGCGCGCGACCGCCATCACGGCCGCCAGACGCATTATCGGGCCGAGGTGCGCGCCCTAAGCCCGCTGATCGATTGGACGGGCGAGATGAAAGGGTTCTGGGAGCGCCGGTTCGACGGCCTCGAAGACCTGCTCAGAAGGATGGACCAATGAGCAAGCAACCAACGTCCGGTTCGAAAGATACAGGGGAGCCCTCTCCATCGACGCTGATCGAGGCGCGGATCAGGGCGCTCAATGACTGGCGCGGTGAGACGCTGGCCCACGTGCGCGGCCTCATCAAACAGGCCGACCCGGAAGCGATCGAGGAATGGAAGTGGCGAGGCGTTCCGGTGTGGTCGCACGCCGGAATCCTTTGCACCGGCGAAACCTACAAGGCTTTGGTCAAGCTCACATTCGCCAAGGGCGCGGCGCTCGAAGACCCTTCAGGCCTCTTCAACTCGAGCCTTGATGGAAACACTCGACGAGCCATCGACATTCATGAGGGCGAGCCCATCGATGAAGAGGCGCTGAAGGCGCTCATTCGCGCCGCCGTGGCGGTGAACACGTCAAGGCCACCCGCTCGCCCTGCCCGCTCCAGGAAGTAAGGAAGATTAGCCCCATGACTGATGCCGCCACCGAAACGCGCACCGTCGTCGTCGAGCGCGACATCCCCTATGCGCCGGAAAAGATCTGGCGGGCCCTCACGCAACCGCATTTGATCGCGGAATGGCTGATGAAGAACGATTTTCAGCTCGTCGCCGACCACAAGTTCAGCCTTCGCGGCGACTGGGGCGCAGTCGATTGCCAGGTTCTGAAAGTCGAGCCGCAAAAGACGCTGTCCTACAGCTGGGCGGCCCATGGGCTCGAGAGCGTCGTGACCTGGACGCTCACGGCGACGAGCAAAGGCACGAATCTGCGCATGGAGCAGTCGGGCTTCCGGCCGGATCAGGAGCAGGCCTACCGGGGCGCTAAGATGGGTTGGGGCAAGTTCTTCGCCAAGCTCGAGCAGGTCCTGACGCGGGAGGCGTGAGGCGCGCGTGTTTTGGGGCGCTTGCGATTTCCTTTCGCAAGCGCCCTCCGCGCCTGCGGGCCAAATCCACAAGAAATCGCTTCGTCGAGCGCTCGATTGATCATTTGACGACCCTGGAGTAGGTTTCCTCAAACGGGGTCAATTGAAAATTTCGCGCACGGCACTCATCGTAAATGGGGTCAAGCCAATGTCGATTGTCACGAAAATTGCTCTCGCAGGCGCATTCGCCCTAGGCTTGGCGACCCCGAGCGCGAACGCCGCGGTGCAGGGCTTCTCGATAGCCCTTACCGACATGACGTTCGAGCGCGGCAGCAATCTTTCGGCGGAGGCGGCGCCGTTCGGCGGTCAGCCGGCAATAGAGCTT
This sequence comes from Roseiarcus sp., assembly GCA_036510135.1. Lineage (GTDB taxonomy): Bacteria > Pseudomonadota > Alphaproteobacteria > Rhizobiales > Beijerinckiaceae > Roseiarcus. Next base: position 5,336 of record DATCEJ010000295.1, read on the forward strand.
CTGAACAATGGATCCTACAGCGAGACGCTCACCGGCGATTACGCGGTCTCCGACACTCTGCCGCCGTCGGACCAATCGGTATTTTGGCAGACGTCCACGCAAATCTCGCTAAACGGCAATCCGTTTTTCACGGAAAATGCGATCGTCGGGCCGGAAAGCCAGGACGACATTTGGAGCGGCATCCTTAACATCACGGGTTTAACCAACGCGCAACTCGCGGTGTTAAAAGCCGTGCTCGTAAACCACAATGTTTTGAACACTGGAGGCGAATTCGATTACGCCTATAATTTCGTGCCGGGCGACCGGACGGTCGGCACTTTTGCTGTCGGCTCCGACAAGAACCTCACCTCCACTGTGGACTTCGGCCCCTACGTGGACCCATTGACCGCCTTCGACTCCAGCTCTGTTCCTGACGGCCCTAATGTTTGGTCGCTGAGCTTCTCCGCCACGGTTACTTCCATTCCCGAGCCGTCGACCTGGCTCATGCTTGTCGCGGGGGGCGCGGGTCTCCTGATCATCCGAGGTTTAGCGCGCCGCCCAAGAGTCGCGCGCCGAGTTCCCGCCTGAGCCTCATCGCGCCCGGTTCTCGTGGAAGAAGTCGTACACGAGCTTCGCCGTCGCGGCGTTGAGGCCGGGCGTCTTCTCGAGATCGGATAGGCCCGCTTTGGCGACGTCCTTGGCCGAGCCGAAAGCAAACAGGAGAGCGCGCTTGCGCGACGGGCCGATGCCGGGAATTTCGTCGAGCGGGCTCTTCACGAATTCCTTCTTGCGCCGCGCGCGATGAGTTCCGACCGCGAAGCGGTGCGCCTCGTCGCGCAGCCGCTGAATGAAGAACAAAGCCGGATCGCGCGGGCTGAGCTTGAACGGCTCGCGCCCCTCGACGAAGAAGGTCTCGCGACCCGCATTGCGATCGGGACCCTTCGCGATCGCCACCAGCCTTATCCCCTCGATTCCGAGCGTCGCCAGGACCTCCCGCGCGGCCTCGAATTGCCCCCGTCCGCCGTCGATGATGACAAGGTCGGGCGTATCGGGAAAAGCGCCTGCCTCCGCCGTCTCGCCCTGCCGCTTGAGGCGAGCGAAGCGGCGGGTCAAAACTTCGTGCATCATCGCGTAGTCGTCGCCGGGCGTGAGATCCACGCTCTTGATGTTGAACGTGCGGTACTGGCTTTTGACGAAGCCTTCCGGGCCCGCGACGACCATCGCGCCGATCGCGTTGGTCCCCATGATGTGGGAATTGTCGTAGATCTCGACCCGCCGGATCGGATGATCGACGCCGAAGGCCTCGCTCAGCGCGACGATCAGCTTCTCCTGGGTCGCCGATTCGGCCAGCTTGCGCGACAAAGCCTGTTGCGCGTTGCGCATGGCGGCGTCGACCAAATCCTTCTTTTCGCCGCGCCGCGGCGCGCCGATGGCGATGCGATGGCCGACGCGCGCGCTTAAAACTTCGGCCAAAGTCCCCGCGCTCGGAACATCGTGGCTCAAGAGCACGAGGCGCGGCGCGGGCCGGTCGAGGTAGAATTGCGATAAGAATGCGTCGAGCACTTCCTCGCGCGACAGAGCACGATCGGCGCGCGGAAAATAGGCGCGATTGCCCCAGTTCTGATAGGTGCGAAAGAAAAACACCTCGACGCAGAACTGCCCTGCCTCATCGGTGACCGCGAACACGTCGGCTTCGGCGATCGATCGGGGATTGACGCTCTGCTCGCCCTGAATCGCGGAGAGCGCGCTGATGCGGTCGCGCAGGCGCGCCGCGCTTTCGAAATCGAGCGCCGCGGCGGCCTCGTTCATGGCGTGGCCAAGGCGGCTCTTGATCGCGCGGCTGCGGCCGGAAAGGAAATCTCGCGCCTCCGTCACCAGCTTCGCGTAGTCGTCGAGCGCGATCTCCCCGGTGCACGGCGCCGAGCAGCGCTTGATCTGGTGCAGCAGGCACGGGCGGGTTCGATTGGCGTAGAAACTGTCCGAGCAGGTGCGCAGGAGAAACGCCCGCTGGAGGGCGTTGAGGGTGCGAAACACCGCGCCGGCGCTCGCAAACGGGCCGAAATAGTCGCCGGTCAGGCTGCGCGCGCCGCGATGCTTGATCAGCCTCGGGGCGGCATGCCCGGTGCAGATGAGGATATAGGGGAAGCTCTTGTCGTCACGCAGCGTGACGTTGTAGCGAGGCTTCAACTGCTTGATGAGATTGGCCTCGAGCAGCAGCGCCTCGGCGTCCGACTCGGTGGTGACGAACACCATCGAATGGGTCTGCGCCACCATGCGCGCGATGCGGCTCTGCTGGCGCTCAGGCGCCATATAGGCGGCGATCCGCTTCTTGATCGAACGCGCCTTGCCGACGTAGAGCACCTCGCCCTCAGACCCGATCATACGATAGACGCCCGGCCCCGAGGGGGCATGACGCCAGAAGGCGCGGATCGTCTCGGCGCCGCGCACCAGGCGTCCCGGTTCGGCGGCCGGTTCGTCAAAAGCGATGTCGAGCGGCGCATTATCCGGCGCGAGCTCACGCGCGAGCGCGGCTTCTTCCCGCGCCTCGGCCGCGGGCGCTTCGCCGGGAGGAAAGGTGTTCGGGGGGCCGCTCATGGGCGACCTATCTAGGCGCAAGCACCAGCGGTGGGAATAGGTGGGCCGCAAACACGCCGCCGCGGCTCCTCAGCCGCCTCGCTTCGCCTGCCGGCGTGAGCGGCGCGCCTGGCCTAGCGGTAATTTTACCGGCGCACCCCAATGTTTTCAATGTCTTGCGACCCCGTTTAGTTCCGCCCTCAAAAATCGCGCGGATTGCCCCACTCGTAACCGTGCGCAGCCAAACAATAACATTACAATTTTGTATTATATCTCAAGGCTCCGCCTCGCGCCAGAAGCGATCAATGCGGCTGTTGGCGCGAGCGGCTTAACGGATTATTAACTTCGCTTCCCAGCGGCGAACAGGCCGCGGGCGGGAGTTAGGTCCGAGCGTGAGTTCAATCCTTCAAGGCCCGGTCAAGGCGTTCGTCGCGGGTCTCGTTCTAATGTCGGCATGCGCGGGCTTAAGCGCCTGCAACGATGTCGCCGCCACCCCGCCGAGCGGGGATGCGAGCGCCCAGTTCGTCCTGCGCACTGACGCCAATATCGCCGGCGCAACGGTCGCGATCGCGTCGGTCGACGGCGCGCCGGCTGATCTTTCGACCCGCTTGCGCCAAAGTCTCGACGAAGCGGCCGCAGCGCGCCGGATCGCCGTCGTCGCGCCTGCCAAGGCGCACTACCTTGTGCGCGGCTATGTCACCGCTTCGCCAATCGAGGGCGGCGCCGAGGTCGATATCGTCTGGGACGTGTTCACGGCGGACAAGAAGCGCGCCCAACGGCTCAGCGACGCGATCGCGGTCCGAGGAACAGGCGACGACGCCTGGGCGATGGTCGACGATGCGGCGCTGAACAGCGTCGCCGCCAAATGCGCCGACGACCTCGCCGCTTACCTCTCCAACACACCCGAGGCCGCGCCCGCGAGTGCAGCTCTCAGCTACGCGCAATAGGCTTTTTCTTGTGGACAGCCGCGCCAGCTGCCGCCGTTGTGATCTCTTTGTCATGTTGTTCGAGCGTCCACGCGCTGCTATGACCGGCGCGCTCGCGCGCTCAAGGATCTTGCTCCGCCACCGTCATTGCGAGCCATAGGGCGTCGAGAGACGCCCGTCCTTCCGGACGGGCTATGGCGAAGCAATCCAGGGAACGTAGGGCGCCCTGCGCCTCTGGATCGCCACGTCGCTTCGCTCCTCGCGATGACGAATTCAGACTGGAGACCCTGCCCTTGCCCGGCAAGATGAAGATTTTGGCCGGCAATTCCAATCGGCCGCTGGCCGAGGCGATCGCCGCCTATCTGGGCGAGCCGCTGACCGCCTGCCATGTCCGCCGCTTCGCCGACCTCGAGATCTTCGTCGAGATTCTCGAGAACGTGCGCGGACGCGACACTTTCATCATCCAGTCGACGTCCTATCCGGCGAACGACAATCTGATGGAGCTGCTCATCATGATCGACGCGTTGCGGCGCGCTTCGGCGCAGCGCATCACGGCGGTCATCCCCTATTTCGGCTATGCGCGCCAGGACCGAAAGCCTGGGCCGCGCTCGCCCATCTCCGCCAAGCTGGTGGCCAATCTGATCACCCGCGCCGGCGCAGACCGGGTCTTGACGGTCGATCTGCACGCCGGCCAGATCCAGGGCTTCTTCGACATTCCGACCGACAACCTGTTCGGCGCCCCGACCATGGTGCGCGACATCCAGGCCCACCACAACGGCAGCAAGAATGTGATGGTGGTGTCGCCCGACGTCGGCGGCGTGGTGCGCGCCCGCGCGCTCGCCAAGCGCCTCGACGCGCCGCTCGCGATCGTCGACAAGCGGCGCGAGCGGGCGGGCGAATCGGAAGTCATGAACGTGATCGGCGACATCGCCGGGCGCCATTGCGTATTGCTCGACGACATTGTCGATTCCGGCGGCACGCTTTGCAACGCCGCTGACGCCCTGCTCGAAGGCGGCGCCACGAGCGTTTCGGCTTACATCACCCACGGCGTGCTGTCGGGCGGCGCTGTGGCGCGCGTCGCCGCATCGAAGCTCAGCGAACTCGTGCTCACCGACACGATTCAGCCGACCGAGGCGGTGCGGGTCGCCCGCAATATCCGCGTGATCTCGACCGCGCCTCTGATTGGCGAGGCGATCGGCCGCATCGCCAAAGAAGAAAGTGTCTCGTCGCTGTTCAACTAGCTTCGTCTGACGCCGAATGGCCCCTGCCGTGCAGTCGCCACCGGGTCTTGGCCTCCGCTTGCTCTCGGTAATTTGCCCGCATAGTCTCGATTCCGTTCTCCGCTGGAAGCGGCTCGGCCAGGCTTGACAGTCAAGTTGCGGGCGAACCACCTCGACCAGGCGGTTAGTTTCTCAGGGCGCGCGGGCTCGGGAGCCGCTCGCGCCAAACGGAGGTCTGGATATGTTCGGTCGCACCACGCTCGTGACGTCGGCGGCTTTTGCCGGAAGTCTTCTCGCCTCCGTCTCGGCCTATGCGGCCGACACCATCAAGCCCGCCGTTCTTTATGACCTTGGCGGCAAGTTCGACAAATCGTTCAACGAGGGTGTGTTCAACGGCGCGACAAAGTTCAAGCAGGAAACCGGCATCGATTTCCGCGATCTCGAGATCCAGAACGAGTCGCAGCGCGAGCAGGTCCTGCGCAAGTTCGCCAAAGATGGCTACTCGCCGATCATGACCGTGGGCTTCGCCTGGGAGACCGCGCTGAAGAAGATTGCCCCCGAATACCCCAAGACGAAGTTCGGCATCATCGACGACGTGGTCGACCTGCCGAATGTCCAGTCGATCGTGTTCAAGGAACAGGAGGGCTCATTCGTCGTCGGCGTAATCGCGGCGAAGACATCGAAGACCGGCAAGGTCGGCTTCGTCGGCGGCATGGACATTCCGTTGATCTCGAAATTCGAATGCGGATACGAGCAGGGCGTCAAATACGCTTCCGACGGCAAGGATGAAGTGTTCGCCAACATGACGGGCACCACGCCGGCCGCCTGGAACGACCCCGTCAAAGGCGGCGAACTCGCCAAGTCGCAAATGGATCGCGGGGCCGACATCATATACGCAGCGGCGGGCGCGACCGGTCAGGGCGTGTTGAAGGCGGCGGCGGACGGCGGCAAGTTCGGCATCGGCGTCGATTCCAATCAGAACGGCCTGTTTCCTGGCAAAATCCTGACCTCGATGCTGAAGCATGTCGACGTCGCTACTTACGATTCCTTCATGGACGCGAAGAACGGAAAGTGGAAAGCCGGCGTCGAGGTGTTCGGCCTCAAGGACGGCGGGGTTGGTTACGCAGTCGATAAGAACAACGAAAAGATTCTCACCCCCGAGGCGAAGGCTGCTGCCGACCAGGCCGAGAAGGACATCATCTCGGGCAAGATTCAGGTCCACGACTACATGTCCGACAACAAATGCCCAGCCTGATGGACGGCTGACTTGGTCGTGCGTTGTGGCCGCCCCCGGACCTGCTCCGAGGGCGGTCGTGAGGACCCCCGTTTCGTCCGCCTTTCCCCTGCGAACGCCGGCCGCCCAAGCGGCGGCGCTGTTTTTCCAACACCCGAAGGCGGTTTTTTGACGCCGCGCCGGGGAGCGCGCGGGTGATAGAACAGGCCGTCCAAGCCCCGCCCGCCATCGAACTGATCGGCATCGACAAGAGCTTCGGCCCCGTTCACGCCAACAATAACGTCAACCTGATCGTCGAACGCGGAATCATCCACGGCATTGTCGGCGAGAACGGCGCCGGCAAGTCGACGTTGATGTCGATTCTGTACGGCTTCTATGAAGCCGACAAAGGCGAGATCCGCGTCAACGGCGAGCCAGTCAGAATCCGTTCCTCGCGCGAGGCGATCAGCCATGGCATCGGCATGGTGCACCAGCACTTCATGCTGGTGCCGCCGCTCTCCGTGCTCGAAAACGTGATGCTCGGCGCGGAAGGCGGCCCGCTGCTCGCCGAAGGCGCGACCGCAATCCGCAAGCAGCTCGCCGGGCTCGGGCGCGAATACGGCCTCGTGGTGGATCCCGACGCCATCGTCGGCGAATTGTCGGTCGGCCTGCAGCAGCGAGTCGAGATCCTGAAGGCGCTGGTGCGCGGCGCCGAGATCCTCGTGCTCGACGAGCCGACCGCAGTGCTGACGCCGGCCGAGGCGGACCAATTGTTCGAGATGCTGCGCGTGCTCAAGCGCGAGAACAAGACCATCATCTTCATCACCCACAAATTGCGCGAGATCATGTCGCTGACAGATCGCGTCTCGGTCATGCGACGCGGGGAGATGGTCGCGACATTCGACGCCGCGAGCACGTCGCCCCCCGAACTCGCCGACGCGATGGTTGGACGCAAGGTGATCCTGAAGATTGAAAAAGGCCCTTCGCACCCTGGCGCGATTGCGCTGGAAGCGCGGAATCTCGTGGTGCGCGACGACCGCGGCGTCGCTCGCATCGACGGCGTTTCGTTCCTATTGCGCGAGGGCGAGATTCTCGGCGTGGCCGGCGTGGCTGGCAACGGACAGTCCGAGCTTCTCGAAGCGCTCGCGGGCATCCGCGGCTTAAGTTCAGGCGAGATCCTGATCGAAGGTGAGCCTATTCCGGCGCAGAAGCGCAATCCACACGCGGAGCGGCTGCTCGGCGTCGGGCACGTGCCTGAAGATCGCCATCGCGTCGGGCTCGTCATGCCGTTCGAAGCCTGCGAGAGCGCGATGCTCGGATTTCATCGCGAGCCGGTTTACGGCAAAGGTTTCTTCTACGACCGTAAGGCGATCATCGCCGACGCCGACGATAAGATGAAGTCTTTCGACGTCCGGCCGCGCGCGCCGTTGCTCAAGACCGCCAATTTCTCCGGCGGCAATCAGCAGAAGATCGTGCTGGCGCGCGAGATCGAACGCAATCCGAAGATCCTGCTCGTTGGGCAGCCGACCCGGGGCGTCGACATCGGCGCGATCGAGTTCATCCACAAGCGGATCGTCGCGCAACGCGACGCTGGCAAGGCGGTGCTGCTGGTCTCGGTCGAGCTCGACGAGATCTTCGCGCTTTCCGACCGCATCATCGTGCTCTGCGGCGGCCGCATCACCGGGGAGCGCCGGCCCGACGAGACCAACGCCCAGGACCTCGGCCTCTTGATGGCCGGCGTCAGCGAGCGCGCCGCATGAGCACGCCGCTGAAACCATTGCCGGCCTGGGCGGATGTTGCGGTCATTCCGCTGGTCAACGTCGCCGCCGCCTTCGTCATTTCCGGCTTCGTCGTGCTGGCGATCGGCGAGAATCCGCTTGCAGCCGTCCAAAGCCTCGTCCTTGGCGCGCTCGGCGATCTCGAAGGAATCGGCTACACGCTCTTCTATGCGACAAGCTTCATCTTCACCGGGCTCTCGGTCGCAATCTGTTTCCATGCCGGTCTGTTCAACATCGGCACGGAGGGCCAAGCCTATATTTCCGGTCTTGGCGCCGCGCTTGTCGCGCTCCATTTCGGCTTCTTGCCAGGCTATACGCTGGCTATCGCCGCCATCATCGGGGCGGCCATTTTTGGCGCCGCCTTCGCGGCGATCCCTGGCTATCTCCAGGCCTATCGCGACAGCCACATCGTCATCACGACGATCATGTTCAATTACATCGCCTCCGCCATCATGGGCTATGTGCTCGTCAATGTGCTGCGCAAACCCGGGCAAATGAATGCGGAGTCGGAGCCGTTCCGTGATACGGCCCTCGTGCCGCAGTTTCATGACGTGCTCGCCCATTTCGGGATCACATGGCCAGTGACGCCGTTCAACCTGTCCTTCCTGCTTGCTCTGCTCTGCTGTCTCGCATTCTGGCTCCTCATCTGGCGCACGCGCCTCGGTTATGAAATCCGCACCGTCGGCGCCAACCCGACCGCCGCGGTTTACGGCGGCATCTCGCCCGCCCGCGTCACAATTATCACCACGCTATTGTCGGGCGCTCTTGCCGGCGGCGTTGCAGCCAACATCATCCTCGGCGACCAGCATCGGCTGATCCTCGAATTTGTCGGCGGGTTCGGCTTCGTCGGCATCGCAGTCGCGCTCATGGGGCGCGCGCACCCCGTCGGCATCATCCTCGCCGCGATCCTGTTCGGCGTCCTCTATCAGGGCGGCCAGGCGCTCTCGATGGACATGCCCAAGATCAGCCGCGATATGATCGTCGTGATCCAGGGCCTGGTGGTCCTGTTCGCCGGCGCGCTCGAGCATATGTTCCGGCGCCCTGTCGCGACCCTGCTCGCGCGGCGCACGACCCAGCCGCCCATCTGACGGGCGGGCCAAGGCATGGATTGGTTCGACTCTTTCATCGTCGTTTTCGCCTCCGGCATGCGTCTCGCCGTCCCGCTCATTCTCGCCTGCCTTGCGGGCTTATGGTCGGAACGCTCCGGCATCGTCGACATCGGTCTCGAGGGCAAGATTCTGGTCGGCGCGTTCGCCTCGGCCGCAGCCGCGACGTTCACTGGCAGCGTCTGGCTCGGGCTGCTGGGCGGCGTGGCCGCGGCCGTCGTCTTCTCGCTCATTCATGGCTATGCTTCCATCGACCAGCGCGCGAACCAGATCGTGTCCGGCACAGCGATCAACATGGTGGCCGACGGACTGACCGCGCTCGTCGGCAACGCAATCTGGTCGCAAGGGGGCCGAACGCCGCAACTTCCGGCGGAGGCGCAATTCGGCGCGATCAATTGGCCGTTCGTCAACGAGATCGGCGCTGTGCCGATTATCGGCCCGATCTATCAGCACCTCATTTCGGGCCACGATATCGTGACTTATGCGGCTTTCCTTCTCGTGCCGCTCACTTATTGGGCGCTCTACAACACTCGCTTCGGCCTGCGACTCCGAGCGGTCGGCGAGAATCCGGCCGCGGTCGACACCGCTGGCATTTCGGTGCGCGGCTTACGCTATAGCGCCGTCATCATTTGCGGTGTTCTGGTGGGTCTTGCTGGCGTCTATCTGGTGCTGTCGCAGGAGGGTTATTTCCAGCCGCACATGAGCGCGGGGCGAGGCTTTATCGCGCTGGCGGCGCTCGTGTTCGCCAAATGGCGGCCATGGCCGGCATTGGGAACCTGCCTTCTGTTCGGCTTCCTCGATGCGCTGGCGATCCGCTTGCAGGGAGTCGAACTACCGATCATCGGGCCTGTCCCGGTGCAGGCGATCGAGGCGCTGCCCTATATTCTGACCGTGGTGTTGCTGGCAGGTTTTATTGGCAAGGCGATTCCGCCCAGGGCGTCAGGGATTCCTTATGTCAAAGAGCGCTGAATCGGCGCTTGCCGAATTGTTCGCCGCCGCCAAGGCCGCGCAAGACAATGCATACGCGCCGTATTCACGCTTCAAGGTCGGCGCGGCGCTGCGCACGCCCGGCGGCTCGATCTTTTCCGGCTGCAACGTCGAAAACGCCGCTTATCCTGAAGGGTCCTGCGCCGAAGGGGGCGCGATCGCCGCGATGGCGCTCGCCGGGGGACGGCGCATCGCGGAAATTCTCGTCATTGGCGACGGGGAGGCCCTATGCACACCGTGCGGGGGCTGCCGCCAGCGCATCCGCGAATTCGCCGATCCTACGACTTTGATCCACATCGCCGGCCCAGAAGGCGTGCGGACGAAGTTCACGCTCGGCGAACTCTTGCCGGAGTCGTTCGGACCGGATCATCTGGCGGTGTGAGGGCGAACGCTATCGTTGGCGGCGAAGTGAGATCTCTCTTCCGCAAAGGCGCTCAATGAAAGCGTGGCGACTCGACCGTCTCGGCGGAACACTTCGACTCGAAGACGCGCCTATCCCGGAGGCTCGCACCGGCGGCGTCGTGGTGAGGATCGAAGCCTCGGCCCTCATGTCCTATCTGAAAGCCTATGTGGAAGGCAGGTTGCCGATCTACAGTCCGCCGGACGGCCCGTTCACGCCCGGCGGCAACGCGGTCGGCATCGTGCATGCGATCGGCCGCGAGGTCTACCACGTGAAGGTTGGACAGCGGATCGTCATCTCCTCGCATATTGTCGCGAATGAAAATGCGTCGGAGCCGGCGCAATTCCTCTTAGGGATTACCGCTGGTCCCGCGGGCAAGTCGCTTCAGGCGGACTGGCGCGACGGAACGCTCGCCGAATATGCGCTGGTTCCAAAGTCGTCCGTGACGCCGATCGACGGGCTGGAAGCGCTCAGCGCGACCGAGCTTTCCGTTCTGCCGCGATTTGCCGTGCCCTACGGAGGCCTGCTGCGCGGGCGTCTCGCCGCGGGCGAAACGATCGTCGTCACCGGCGCGACCGGCGCCTATGGAAGCGCGGCCGTTCTCCTCTCGCTGGCGCTGGGCGCCGGGCGTGTCGTTGCGGCCGGGCGGAACCGGCTGGCGCTCGAGGCGCTCGCGCAACTTGGCGGCTCACGCGTGGCGACGGTCACGCTTTCGGGAGACGTCGAAGCTGACGCCAAGGCTCTTCGCGCCGCGGCAGGCGGTGGCGCACAGATGGCCTTCGACATGGTCGGCAATGCTCGGGATCCTTCCGCAACGCTCGCGGCGCTCAAGAGCCTGCGTCGTGGCGGGCGGCTTGTGCTGATGGGGAGCATGGGAGTTCCGCTCCCGATTTCCTATCTCGATGTGATGCTGAACAACCTCGAGATCATCGGGCAGTTCAT
>DATCEJ010000296.1:0-2155 GCA_036510135.1 Roseiarcus sp.
GGAGAAAAAACCCCGAGCGTCGCCGTGCTTCTTCGGCGTTACGATCTTGACCGCTGGAATAACGGTTTCTTCAACTAGCATTACGGACCCCCGTCCTTGCGCCCGACCGGCCTGAGCGCCGCTCTTCTTGCCAGAAGCAGCCGCCCGAGGCCACCCCTGGCTCAGAGCCGTGCGCGGGCAAACTTCTGGAACGCCCGCGCCCGATGCGACAGGGCGAGCGAGCCGTCGGCGGGAAGCCCATGCTTTTCCTCCGCGCTCATCTCGCCGAAGGTCCGGTCATGGCCGTCCGGGAGAAAAATCGGATCGTAGCCGAATCCGGCCGTCCCCCGCGGCGGGAAGACGAGGATCCCCTCCACGCGGCCCTCGAAAGTTTCGTTCGCGCCGTCCGGCCAGGCCAGCGCCAGCACGCTGACGAAAGCTGCTCGCCAGGGCGGGGGAGCGCGGCGTGCTTCAAGTTCGCTCCCGACGCGGCCCATGGCGGCGCCAAAGTCCTTCTCCGGCCCAGCCCATCTGGCCGAATAAATGCCCGGCGCGCCCTCAAGCGCGTCGACGCACAGCCCGGAATCGTCGGAGAGCGCAACGAGCCCCGAAGCCTGCGCGGCGGCTCGCGCCTTCAGAAGCGCGTTGTCGTGAAAGGTCGATCCCGTCTCCTCGGGCTCCTCGAGACCCAACGCGGCCGCGCCAAGCGCCACGACGTCGAAGGGCTGAAGCAGTTCGTCAAACTCCCGCAGCTTGCCGGAATTGTGAGTGGCGATGACGAGGCGACCCGTAAGGCGCCCACGCTCGCTTGCCCTTTCGACCGCGCCGCTCAACGCGTGACAACCTTATAGCGCTGGCCGGGAACGAGGGCGGCGTCGCGCTCGAGCCCGTTGAGAATCAAGAACTGATCGAGCCATCGCGGCAGGAAGCCCATCCGCGCGGCGAGCGTCTCGGCGGTGTCGCCGCTCGCCGCCTCGACGATTCTGATCTTTTCGGGCGTGGCCAAGGCTGAATCCTGCGCGTTGATAAGACGAAACGAGTCGAGCGAGGCCATGAAGCGCGAATCGACGGCGGGCGAAAGATCGTGGGCGGCGAAAATGAGCCGATAGAGCCGCCCGTTCAGGCGCACGGCTCCGAGGCGGAAGCTCCACTGGTCGCCCTGGGCGATCGCCGTGGCCGCTTCGAGGCCGTTGATCTTCCTGGATTCGATCGATGTCGTCTTGACGCCGTCGATCCAGTCCGAACCGATGGCGCTGGTCACGGGTGTCGACTCCGGAATCGCGATGTTGTCGAGGCGCAGCGCCTCGCCGCCCGTTTCGCCCACGCCGATCAGCGCCGCCGACTGATTGTCGAGCGTGAAGCCGTCCGGGGCCTTGAAGGCGAAACCGAGTTTTGGATGAATGAAGACGTTGTCGCGCACCACGCCCTGGGATGGATCGTCGCCGAAGGCGAGGCCGTCGATGGCGGCAAGATAGGCGTTGCGCCCGGTTTCGCCGGTCCCCGGCGGTCCGAATTGCCGCGCCGCCTCGGTCGCCTGGGCGACGCGCTCCGGTGTCGAGGGGTGGGTCGCCATCATGTCCGGGCGATTGGCTGAGCCCGCGCCCGAGACCGAAGCGCGAAGCGCGCTCCACTCGCCGAGCGCGGTGAGGAATCGAGCCGCGCCGTAGGGGTCATATCCCGCCCTGCCGATGGTCTTGATGCCGATCTGATCGGCTGCGAATTCTTGCTCGCGAGAGAAACGCGCGATTGCCAGCTTCGAGCGCGCCTCGACTTCGTCTTGAGCCTGACGTTGTTCGAGCACTTGCGAATTGACGCGCGAGAACAAGGCCGTCGTCTTTTCGAACTCGGCCCGCTGCGCGGCGTGACGCGCGGTGATATGGCCGATTTCATGCGCCATGACCGCGGCGATTTCCGATGTGTCCTCGGCGAGGGCCAGAAGGCCGCGGGTGACGAAGATATCCCCCGAGGGCAAGGAGAAGGCGTTGACGATCGGCGAATTCAGCACGTTTACGTGGTATGACGGTCCCGTGGAGCCAGATGGAGGCGCGATCTTCGCGAGAACCCCGTCGAGATACGCCTGGGTCGCCGGAGACGAATAAACGCCGCCGAACGCATCGATGAGGCGCTTGCGCTCCGGGTTGGGCTTTTCGGCCGAAACGGGGCGTGGAACGGGTGT
>DATCEJ010000297.1:0-4229 GCA_036510135.1 Roseiarcus sp.
TCGGACATAGGCGATATCACACGGAACGGTGATAAACGCGCGGCTGACAATCGTGGATGCTCGTGGATGACGGCGAACGGTGGTGAACGAGGATGTGGTGCCGGATGAGGGGATTGAACCCCCGACCTTCGGTTTACAAAACCGCTGCTCTACCGCTGAGCTAATCCGGCGCTTCGGCGGCTTTTGCGCTACCAGCGAGCCGAGCCGCGCGCAAGGGCGGCGCGCTTCAGGCAGACCCGGCCGAGACAGTCGGCGCCCACGGACCCTGCGCGGGCGCGGCCTCGTCCATGCCCGGCCATGGGGGCATGGTGATCGCGACGAACGCGAGCGGCCCGTCGGTGTCGGCGCGAAACTGAAACGCCGTTCCGAGCGGAATGGTCAGCGACGTCCCCGGCCCGAGCGGGTCGATCCGCTCGACGCCATCCTGGCTGCGCCAGATGACGCCATGCCCGCTGACCACAAACCAGATCTCCTCGACCGTTCGATGCGTAACCGCGTGCGACACGGCGCCGGCGGGCAGTTCGAAATGCGCCATGCTTCCGCCGGCGAGGCTCAACAGCAGGCGCACCGCCGTTCCGTCGGGCGCGGTCGCGTCGACGCCCTCGCCCAGCGTCTTGGTTTCATAAGGCTTAGTCGCTGGCATCAGATGAGCGCCTCATGGGTTCGGAGCGGCTCGAAAAACCGAGCTGTCTTGGCGCGGCAATCGGCGGCCTGCTAAGAGGAGATATGGCAAATCCAAACCTAACCGCCGAGCAGGCGCTTGACGAGTTTCGCGCCGCCGGCGCCCTGCTCACCGGCCATTTCATCTTGACGTCGGGGCTGCATTCTCCCGTGTTTTTGCAGAAGATGTTCGTGTTCCAGGACCCGGCGCGCACCGAGCGCCTTTGCCGGGCGCTGGCTGAGAAAGCTCGCGAAGCGTTTGGCGCGATTGACGTCGTCGCCTCGCCAGCGCTTGGCGGCATCGTTCCCGGCTACGAGACCGCTCGCTGGCTCGGGGCCAAGGCGGTCTTCGTCGAGCGGGAGGACGGCGTCTTCAGGCTGCGCCGCGGTTTCACGATTGCGCCTGGCGCACGCGTGCTGATGGTCGAGGACATCATCACCACCGGTCTCTCCTCCCGTGAGGCGCTGGCGGCGCTGGCCGAGCATCCGGGCGAGATCGTCGGCGCCGCCTGCCTCATCGACCGATCCGGAGGCAAAGCGGACATCGGCGTCAACCGCGTGGCGCTGGCGACGCTCGACATTCCAGCCTACGCGCCCGGCGCGCTGCCGCCCGAATTGGCGGCGATTCCGGCCGTCAAACCGGGGAGCCGCGCGCTCGCCGGCGCCGCCTGACCGGCCCAAACGAAAAAGGAGCTGCCCGATGAAAGCGCTCAGGCTTGGCGTCAACGTCGATCATGTCGCGACCGTGCGCAACGCCCGCGGCGGAGGAATGCCCGATCCGGTTCGCGCGGCGCTCATGGCGATCGACGCTGGCGCCGATGGCATAACGGCGCATCTGCGGGAGGACCGTCGGCACATCCTCGACGACGACATGCGCCGCCTCAAGGCGTCGATCTCGAAGCCTCTCAATTTCGAGATGGCCGCGACCGAGGCCATGCTCGACATTGCGCTGAACATCCGTCCGCACGCCTGCTGCCTCGTGCCGGAAAAGCGGACGGAGCGCACGACGGAAGGTGGTCTCGACGTCGTCAACGGGTTCAAGGCCCTGAAGCCCTTCGTCGCCGAACTCACGCGAGCGGACATCCGGGTGTCGATGTTCATCGAACCCTCGCCGGAGGCCTTGAAAGCCAGCGCCGAACTGGGCGCGCCAGTCGTCGAGCTCCACACCGGAGCCTGGTGCGACGCGCGCGCCCGCGGCGAATCGGCCAAATCCGATCATGAATCCGGCCGTCTCAGCGCCGCGGCCGCGCAGAGCCAAACGCTCGGGCTCGAGTGTCACGCCGGCCACGGCCTCGACTATGAGACCGCGCGGATCATCGCCGCCCTGCCGCAGATCGTCGAACTCAACATCGGCCATTTCCTCATCGGCGAGGCGATCTTCGTTGGGCTCGCCGAAACCATAAAGGGGATGCGCATAGCGATGAATGAGGGGCGGGCATCCATGGAGCGCCGGCTTTGATCATCGGCATCGGCAGCGACCTCTGCGACATCGAGCGCATCGAGACCACGCTCGCGCGGCACGGGGAGCGCTTTACCGCCCGCTGCTTCACCGAGACCGAGCGGCGACGCTCGGATCGACGCGCCGGGCGCGCGGCTTCTTATGCCAAAAGATTCGCCGCCAAGGAGGCCTGCGCCAAAGCGTTGGGCACCGGCTTGAGGCGGGGCGTGTTCTGGCGCGACATGGGGGTGGTCAATCTTCCGTCCGGGCAGCCGACCATGAAGCTGACTGGCGGCGCCGCCGAGCGGCTGAAAGCGATGCTGCCGCCGGGGACCGAGCCGTTCATTCATCTGACGATTACCGACGAGGGGCCGTACGCCCAGGCGTTCGTGGTCATCGAGGCCCGCGCGATTCTCTCGCCGGGCGAGAGCAAGGCGCGCCTCGCCGCGAAAACGGCCTAGCCCGCCGTCCTCTTCCTCCGGCCCTTATGGGCCGTCGGCGAGGGACCGCCGGTGCCGCCTTCAAAGCCGACGGTGATCGAATAGAGGTCGGCAAGCTGAAGGGTCGGCATCGGCAAAGTGATCGGATCGGTGACAATACGAAACGCGCCGGCCTTCACCCCGTCCGTCGTCGCCTCGGCCCGGTAGGTCTGCGAAAAGACCGATGTGTTGTCGGTGAGTCGCGTCACCGTGATCTTCACCGGCGCGCTGAACGTCCCGGGCTGCCCCGCGGGTCCCATCACCACCTCGCCCGCGACGCCAATCTTGACGCTGGCCTGCCCCGTCCCGGCCGGAGCGCATTGGCGGGCGGTATCCCCGACGTTGAACTGGTAGCGCACCGACGAATTCTCCGGGCCGCCGACGCGCAGCGCCGCGCCGCCGTCGGCGACGGTCACATCCGGGCAATTGATATCCTGCGCGGCGACCGGCAGAACTTTCATCCTGTCGGTCGGGTGGGCCGTCGGCTGGACAACCACCCGGTTCGAGTTCGGCGTCGCCCCTTGATTGAGGCTCGCGGCATTCGGATCGGGATGTGAGAAAAAGCCGCCGACAGAGCTGCCGGCTGAGCTCACCGCGCCGCCCACGGTGTCGCAGCCGGTGAGAGCGCCAAGCGCCATCGAAAGAAACGCGAGACGAACCAGCGTGGCGCGAGCGATCATTGCGTCTGACTTCGGCAATTGAGCAGTTGGGACTCGTTTGAAGATGAGGGCGGTGCTTAACCCGACCACGGCTTCAAGGCAATTGTTCGTAGGCTTCCTTGAAGCCGGCAAGCGGCGCCTGCACGCCGACGCCTTCCTCGGGCGTCTGGAAAATGCCAAGCGTCGCCGTCTTTCCGGTCTTCAGCTTGTCGATCAGGGCCTGGTCCATGGCCAGCTGGCCGACGCAGCCATTCGGAAGACATTGCAGGAAACTCAGGCGCCCCGCCTCCGCGTTGTCGATTCGCAAACTTACGCCGGGGGGGAGCAGCACCCCAAGCGGCGCAATGACCCGCATGAGACGCGTCTTGCGATCGGCGGTATTGAGCACGATCACGACCAGAATCAGGTTCGGTCGCTCCTGGTCGACGACGCTGAGCACGATCGCGCACTGCTCGTGGGCCGCGCCGGGGGGCGTTTCGCAACGGGTCACCCAGTCGCCGTGCTTGCCCCTCACGGCGCCCTGCGGCGTTGGTTCGGCGGCAGAAGCGTGGGACGCGGCCAACAGCCCGCCGATGAGGCTCATAACCGCCCAGCCGGCCTTCGATCGTTTCGCCTTGGTGAACGCCATCATCCGAAGTGACAATCGCTTAATCCGTCAACGAGGCGGCGCAGGCGCCAGGAAGGATGCGTCGTTTCAGAGGCTCGTGGCCGAGAACCGGCGCAGAAATGAGGCGGAGCTGGTCTTAGGAGATGGTGGGCGCTAGAGGGATTGAACCTCTGACCCCTACCATGTCAAGGTAGTGCTCTACCGCTGAGCTAAGCGCCCATCTCCCATGATCTCGAGCGACGATCAGCCCGCTCAAGGACGGCGCGATATAAACGCTCGCGCGGCGAGGCGCAATGGGCGAGGCGACCCTTGACTTGTCCGCAACCGCCCTGCCCCTCGTGAACCCATTCCGGCTTACGTTGCGCCCGGCCCTGCTTGCCGACATC
>DATCEJ010000298.1:0-18410 GCA_036510135.1 Roseiarcus sp.
GCGCGAGGAGACGCACGGGCCGCGACCCGAAGCGATCCTGGATCATGCGGATCCGGCCGCGAAGCGCATCATTGCCGGCTACGGCTTCTGGATTTTTCTTCTCAGCGACATCATCATGTTCTCGGCGTTTTTCGCCACCTACGCGGTGCTCTCCGGGGAGACCGCGGGAGGGCCGAGCGGGAAGGATCTGTTCAACCTGCACAATGTGGCGATCGAGACCGCCTGCCTGTTGCTGTCGAGCTTCACCTGCGGCGTGGCCGCGATCGGCGCCCGCGCGCACAACGGTCTCATGTATTACGGCGGCATGGCGGCGACCTGCGTGCTCGGACTTGGCTTCCTCGCGATCGAGATTCACGAATTCACCGGTATGATCGCTCAGGGCGCGGGGCCGACGCGCAGCGCGTTCCTTTCCGCCTTTTTCACCCTCGTCGGCTGTCACGGTGTTCACGTCACTCTCGGCACACTATGGTTGTTGACGATGATCGCGCAGGTGTTCGCCAAGGGCTATCGCGCCGACATTTTGCGTCGGGTCCTCTGCTTCGCGCTATTCTGGCATACGCTCGACATCATCTGGGTCGCGATCTTCACCGTCGTCTATCTTTTGGGAGCAGGCGCATGAGCTCGTCGGACGATTATGAGGCGCTGAGCCGTACCGATCATGCGCCCGGCGACGAGCCCGCGGCCCGCCATGAGATTGCCGAAGGCATTGTTGGCTACCTTATCGGCCTTGGCCTCGCGATCCTGCTCACGGCTGTTTCCTTTTTTATCGCCGGGACGTTCCTGGTTTGGCGCCCCAGCATTCCGATTGCGCTGGTGGTGCTGGCGATCGCTCAGATCGGCGTGCACCTGGTCTTCTTCCTCCACATCACCACCGGTCCCGACAACGTCAACAACATCCTGGCGCTGGCGTTCGGCGTCCTGATCGTCTTTTTGCTCATCATCGGGTCGCTCTGGATCATGTACAATTTGAACCAGAATATGGGGCCGATGCCGATGGGATAATAAGGCGGTCGGGCCGTGGCTCCGCTCTTAAGAAAGCGCTCCGAAGGGCGCAGCTTCGCTGATTTGCCTGACCTGGCGTGTCCAAATGCGCACCGGGCTCGACCGACCTCGCAAGTTATGTTCGCCTCGATCTTCCAACCGGCCGATGCGTTCCGCGGCGATTTCCGGGGATGAAGCCTGGATCGCCCGAATAACAGCGTCCCCTACGACCAATTGCGTTTTTAGTGAGCGGGTCAGGACCTGAAGTCGCGCCGCCGCGTTGACCGTATCGCCAATCGCGGTGAACGACATGCCGTATTCGCTGCCGACATCGCCAAGCACGACCGGTCCGTAGTTGAGGCCGATGCCGATATCGATCCGGGCGTCTCCCTTCCCCTCTCGTTCAAGGTTCCAACGTTCGAGCGTCTCGAGCATCATCTCGGCGCAATTCAGCGCGCTTGCGGCGTCATTGGGGCTCGAAGCTGTGGCGCCGAACACCGCGATGATCCCGTCGCCCATATATTGGTCGACCGTACCGCCGCCTGCGAAGATCTGCGCTGTCATTCGGGCATGAAACTCGCGTAACATTGCGAGCACGTCCTCCGGAGCCATGGCCTCCGCCATTTGCGTGAACGCGACAATGTCGGCAAACAGCACCGCGACCGTCTCCCGTCGACCGGCCCCGAGCGGTTCGTCCTGGGAGGCCAGCAACTCGACAATGTTCGGCGAAAAATAGCGCGAAAGATTGTTACGCGCTCGTTCAGCCGCCATGCGCTGCCGATTCATCTCTCGCAGCTTTGCGATATTGGCCAGCGCTTTGCGGACCGTAATTTCGAGATCGCCGAGATCCACCGGCTTGGTGACGAAATCGAAGGCGCCGCGGTTCATTGCGGTTCGCAGATTCGTCATGTCTCCGTATGCCGAGACGATGATCGCCTGCACCGCCAGCTGCCGCTCGCGAAGTTCGTTGAGCAACGTCAACCCATCCATCACCGGCATGTTGATGTCGAGCAACATGAGTTCGATGTCAGGTTCGGCTGATAGCGCCGTAAGCGCCTCTTCTCCATGATGAGCGAAGCGGAATTCGAACTCCTCGTCGCGAATCTGGGCGCGGAAGCGCTGTCGGATCAAAAGCTCGAAATCAGGCTCGTCATCGACAGCGAGAATCTTGGCTGAAGCGGCCAATGGGCTCCCCTTAACTCAACGTTCCGTGCAGCTCGCGCAGACGAATTCTCAAAAAGTCGAAGTCGACTGGCTTGGTCACAAAATCAGCTGCCCCGTCCTCGGCGGCGCGCCGCCGCCGTTCATCGTCGCCGTAAGCGGTCAGCATCATCACCGGGAGCTCGGGCCGCCTCTTCTTGATTTCCCGCAGGAGCGCCAGACCATCCATTCCGGGCATGTTGATGTCCGACAGGATCACGATCCGCTGCGGCTCGATTTCCTTCGCAAGATGCTCAAGCGCTTCCAACGCCGAGAGCGCAAAATACAAGATATAGACGCCCTCCCGCGTTTCGCGACGAAATTGCTGCCGAAACAGGATTGCGACATCGGGTTCGTCGTCGACAATCAGGATGCTAACCGCCATGATCCCGCAACTCATGCAGAAGGGTTCAGCGCGGTTCTGGCGCCGAGGCCGCGCGGCAGACAGATCGTAAATTCGGTGAAGTCTCCGACCTTGCTCGAGACCTCGATCGTTCCACCATGCTGCTTGGTGACGATTTCATAGCTGATCGAGAGCCCGAGCCCTGTGCCCTCGCCGCTCGGTTTTGTCGTGAAAAAAGGTTGGAACAGCTTGTCCCTGATATCAGCGGGAATGCCGCTTCCGTTGTCGCGCACCCGCACTTCAAGGGCTTCCCCGAGATCACGCGTGGTCACGGTCAATTTCGGTTTGAACGCCTTATCGTTTGTCTCTCGCCGGCGCTTGTTCGCGGCGTAGAAGGCGTTGCCGAAGAGATTGAGGAACACGCGCGTCATATCTTGCGGCACAAGCGCGATCGGCGCGATGGCCTTCTCGTAGGCGCGTTCGATCGTCATGTTGAAGTTTTGGTCCTGAGCGCGGGCGCCGTGATAGGCGAGATTGAGCGACTCGTCGACCAGAGCGTTGAGATCCACGGTTTCCAGACTACCGCTGCCGCTGCGGGAATGAGCCAGCATGCTCTTGACGATGTTGTCAGCGCGCTTGCCATGCTCGACGATCCGTTTGAGGTTGCCGATCAGCATATCGCTCGTCTCGTCGACCTCGCGGCGCCGTCGCTCGTCGAGCGAGGCAAGGGCCGGCGCTGCGGCCTCGTTCAGTTCGCCGAGCAGACCGACCGAAAGGCTGGCGAAGTTGTTGACGAAGTTGAGCGGGTTCTTGATCTCGTGCGCTATCCCAGCGGTCAATTGACCGAGCGAGGCCATTTTTTCCGCCTGAATGAGGTTGGCTTGAGCGGCTTTCAGATCGTGCAGCGCGGCCTCGGCCGCGTCGCGCGCGGCCCGAGTTTCCATTTCCGCTTGTTGTCGTTCGCGTTCGAGGCGTTCTCGCTCGATCAGGCTGTCGCGCAACATGCCGAGCGTTCGCGTCATACCAGCGATCTCAGGAACGCCCGAAGGCGGCATAGCGACGTTCAGATCGCCACGCGTGATTGAAGCAATGCTCCGATCGAGCTGTTTCAGGGGGACAGTAACCGAGTGGACGGTCAATGCGGTGAAGCCCAATGCGAGGGCCAGCGCTCCAATGCCGGCTGCGATCGCCAGCTTCGCCGCGAATTCGGCGTGGCGCGTCGACGCATCTCGCCGCTCCAGGGCTTGTTGCTCGATTCTCTCCACGATCCTGTCGAGATGGTCGTCGATGACCATGACCCGACTCTTGGCCTGCGACAGGAGGGCGTTGCCTGCCGCGCTGTCGTCGCTGGAGTAAGCGACGCCCGCCTGCCGCGCCAGATCCGTCATGCTGTAAACTTCGCCTTCGATCGCCTTGACGACCTTGGGATCGACTGCGGAAATGGCCTTCAGATCGGAATCAAGCCCCGACTCGGCGAGGTCCGCCGCTTGCTGGGACGCCGCGAGCTGCGTGACGGCGGAGTCGATCGCCCAATATTTCAAATCGCCAAAGTGCTTGCTGGCCGAATTGGCGTTCTTGACGATTGAAACAAGATTGGCCTCCTCAGCGAGGCTTTGCGAGTCGCGGACCAGCTCCCGGATCAGAAGCGCGGAGGAGCCGGCAAGGATTGCCAGGAGCAGGGCTGACAGAAATATCAGCCTTACGCGAATCGAGAAATTCGGCATCGATCGAATTCACAAAGGCTGCCGGCGACGCGCCGGAAGCGCCTGCCCATTCACGCCAACTGGAGAGCGTGTCAATCCCCGCTCAGTTGCCAAAGCTGGCTCAAATGTCACGGCTCGTCCGAGTCTCGGCGCTCGCGGACATCATCACACAGTTGGCGAGCCCGCAAAAGAATGTCACAGTGAGCTTAAACTACGCGAGGGAACGAAACGCTCAATCCTATTGTTTACGGGAACAGATCTGTTGCGAGCCACATGGAGGAAAAGATGAAAGCCTTGAAACGTCAGCGCGCTCTCCTTCCTTTTGTCGTCCTTCTGGGCTTTGTGAACGCGGGGGCCGCCCTCGCCGACGCCACTTCCTTCAAGATCCCGCTGACTGGCGCACAATGTGTTCCGCCAGTCGACACGACAGGCACGGGGACCGCCGATCTGACTTACGACCCGGCCACACGAGTCGTCACCTGGAACATCTCTTACACCGGGCTGTCGAGCGCATCGACGATGGCTCATTTCCACGGCCCGGCGGCGGCAGGCAAGAATGCGCCGCCCGTGATCTGGCTCAGCACGCAGGGCAGTCCGCCCACGAACCCGATGAAGGGGACCGCCACGCTCACCCCGGACCAGGCGAAACAGTTCTCCGCCGGCGAGTGGTATGTCAACGTTCACAGCCAATCGCATCCCGCAGGGGAAATCCGCGGTCAGGTCGTTCCTCCCAAGAGCTAAAGGCTCACAAGAGGTTCACCAGCAAGGCGGTGGCCACGGCGCAGGCGAGCAGCAGAAGGGCTGCTTGCACCGGACTGCCGGCGCGCGGCTCGGCGACGCTTGCGGGCATGACCTTTGTTCCCGTGATCATAGGGCGCAAAAGGTTCTGGCCCTTGATCACCGCAAACGCCGCGATCGCCAGAACATGCAGCACGATGGCCGCCAAGAGCGCGTCCCAGAGGATCGCGTGAGCGGACGTGATCGCGTTGGCGACCCACGCCGGCGCCATTTCGGTCATCGGCCCTTCGTCGGCGACGTCATTCGCGACGTAGAGTCCAGTCAACGTCTCAGCGAGCAGCAGGGCGAGCAGGATGAGCACCATCCAGCCGCCAGCGGGGTTGTGCCCGACCTCGTGGTCCGCCTCTCGCCGAAGCGAGTCTTTCAGATGCTGTAGGACCGTTCGCGGAGAGGTAAGAAAGCGGGAAAAGCGCGCCGTCTCGCCGCCAAAGAACCCCCACGACAGCCTGAATAGCAACAGGGTGAGCACCACGTTGCCGACCCATCCGTGCCAGACCATCCAGTTGAGGCGCCACGTCACATAGGCGGCCGCGACAAGCGCCACGATGAGCCAGTGGAAGACACGGATAAAAATGTCCCACACGAGAACGATGCGCGGCGCAGATCCCATCGCCCTACCGTGTCGCCAGATTCGCTCAGGAGATTATCGCAATATCGCCCGGAGCCGTCCATGTCGGCCCCGACATAGGCTATTCTAGCAAAATGACCCCCCGCTGGGTTTGTGCTCGCTCGGAAAGCCATCGCTCGATATGGGGCTGATGACGGACGGCGGACTTCTGGGATTCGATGGCAGAGCCACGAGCGAATCGACACTCTCTGTTTGATAACGCTTTGGTCGAACTGCGCGCCGGCAGGATCGAAAGCGCGGCGGTTGTGTGCGCTCGAATCCTGGATTCGGCTCCACAGGACCCGGCGGCGCATCAACTGGCGGCGACAATCGCGCTTCGGCGTGGGCGCCTTGACGAGGCGGCGCGCTGGGCCAGCTCCAGCCTGAGTTTGCGCCCCGATCATTCGCCGACGTTGGTCATCGCCGCGCGCGTGGCCCTCGCCGCGGGAGATGGTGTGCAGGCGCGAATGTGGTTGGAGAGCGCCGGGCGCCTGGCCCCCGATCGGCCGGAGCCTCCGTTTCTGACTTGCGTGACGCTCATCGAATCGAACGATGAAAAAGCGCGGTCCGTTCTTGAAGACCTGCTGCCGCGTTTTCCGAACTTTGTCGATGGCTGGCGCGAGATCGGCGAGGCCCTCCGCAAAGCGGGCCAGCCGAAAACGGCCGTGCTCGCCTTTGCGCGCGCGGCCGAATCTTCGGCCGATCCGACGGATACCGCGCGATTGGGCGCGGCGCTACAGGCGATCAACCGGCCGCGTGAGGCTTGCGTCGCTTTTCGACGAGCGCTCGAGGCCGCGCCCGATCTTGTCGAAGCGAGAGTGGCGCTCGGAGCGTGCTTGCGTCAGACGGGCGAATCGCAAGCGGCCCGCGTCGAGCTTGAACGAGCCCTAACGCTTCGACCGGGCGATGGCCGCGCCTGGTTCACGCTCGGATTGGCCTGCGAAGACCTGCGCGACACGCCAGGCGCGATTCAGGCTTATCGCCGTAGCATCGAGGCGCAGCCGGACGTTCCGGAAGTCCATGTCAACTTAGGCCTCAATCTGCAAAACTCGGGCGACCTCGACGCCGCGATGGCTTCCTATCGACACGCGATGCGGCTTCGGCCCGATACGTTTGGTCGCATCGCCCAAGCGCTGACGTCCGCCAAGAAGGGCCGGCTTTGGCTCAGCTCAGCTCGGCTGCGGCGCTTGCTTGAGGCCTGAACGCTCGCGCCGCACGCGAAATCGCCGCCGATACGCGCCGGGATGTGAGAGCAGAATGTTCGCGGTGGACTGATAGCGCTCCGCTTCTTCCGCGGAGAACCGTTGGAACTGGAGTTCCAGCGCCTCGCGCAAGATCGGGAAGCACTGCGCGATCGGCGTTCCACGCGGGAGCACGCCTTCGAAACTCGCGTCGGTCCAAACGGCGGGAAACAAGATGCCGACGTCGGTGAAGCGGTCGCAATCCACGACCCCGGTCAACAAGCGGAACGGCAGATCGGCCCGGTTCACCGGATGAGTGGCGAACAGCGAATAGCCCGGCTCGAGCTCGATCGTCCAAAAGCTGTTGAATTTCACGATCGCAACTTCGGGATCGTAAAACGGCGTGCCCGCGACTTGCGCGGGAACATGAAAGCTGACCGGGGAGCGCGGATGGGCGTCGACGGTGAGGGCTGGATGGTCCCAATCCCAGGACAGAGCGCCGTCGCGAACGGTGACGTCGCAGGGCAGGGGAATGATGAAGCCATGCGACATTGCGTCGACGAAGGGCGGGCATTGCTTGACCGTCCGCACCTCCTGCCCGTGCAGCTCGGAAAAAGCCGTCCGCGGCATCGCGCGCAGCCAGTCTGGCAACGCCGCGCGCGCAGCGACGGGGCGGATCAATTCATGCTCGATCGCCGGATCGCAGCGAAACACGATCCGCATGACTTTTAGATCTCCGGTCGCAGAACGGTGCGGGCGACAGCGTCGCGCCAGCCGCGATAGCGGGATTCGCGCTCAGCTTGCGCCATCGACGGCATGAAGCTGACCTGCCGCCGCCAGGTGAGCGAAAACTGCTCAGGCTCGGGGTAGAGCCCCGCTTGCCAGCCTGCCAGGTAGCCAGCGCCAAGGGCGGTCGTCTCCAAAATCTCTGGACGGTCGACCTGCGCGTTCACCATGTTAGCGAGGAATTGCATGGTCCAGTCGCTGGCGCTCATTCCGCCGTCGATCCGGATGACCGAAGCAAAATCCCCCTCCCACAAACCGCTGGCGTCCGCGCGCATGGCGTCGATGAGGTCGCGCGTCTGATAGCCGACGCTTTCGAGCGCCGCGCGCACGATCTCTTTGCGCGTTGCGCCGCGCGTCAATCCAAAGATTGCGGCGCGGGCCTCGCTGTCCCAATGGGGCGCGCCGAGGCCGGTGAAGGCCGGCACCAGATAGACGTGTTGGCTAGGGTCGGCGCTCGCCGCCAGTTCGCCTGCTTCCGGGGCCGTGGCGAGAATGCCAAGGCCGTCGCGCAGCCATTGCACGGTCGCGCCCGCCGAGAAGATCGAGCCTTCGAGCGCATATGTGCGCTTGCCCTTGAACTGGTAGCCAATGGTCGTCAGCAATTTGTGCGTCGACTCGACCGCCTTGTCACCCGTGTTGACGAGCGCGAAGCATCCCGTTCCATAAGTCGACTTCACCATTCCTGGACGAAAGCACGCCTGGCCGATCAGCGCCGCCTGCTGATCGCCGGCGATGCCGCGGATGGGAATCGCGACGCCGAGATGTTCGGGCGCCGCCTCGCCAAATTCGGCGGCGCAGTCCTTGACCTCGGGCAGCATCGACCGTGGGACCCGGAAGAGCGCGAGAAGGTCGTCGTCCCATGCGCCGGAATGAATATTGAACAGCAATGTCCTCGAAGCGTTCGTGGCGTCGGTGACGTGAACCTTGCCGTTGGTCAGGCGCCAGACGAGAAAGCTGTCGACGGTGCCGAACGCCAGGTCTCCGCGCTCCGCTTCAGCGCGAGCGCCCGGAACATTGTCAAGAATCCAGGCGATCTTCGTCGCCGAGAAATAGGGGTCGAGGAGCAAGCCGGCGCGGGTGGACACGAGCGTCTCGCATCCGCGATCCTTGAGTTCGGCGCACAGCGGCGCCGTCCGGCGGTCCTGCCAGACGATCGCATTGTGGATCGGCCGGCCAGTCGTCCGGCTCCAGACCAGTGTCGTTTCGCGCTGGTTGGTTATTCCGAGGCCGGCGAGCGCGCCTGGGTCGACGCCGGCCCTGGAAAGAGCCTGCCGTGCTGTCGAGAGCGTGGTTCGCCACAGCGACTCCGGGTCGTGCTCGACCCAGCCCGGCCGAGGAAAGATTTGCGGGAACTCCTCCTGCGCCATGGCGACGAGCCCAGCGTCGGATCCAAAAATGATCGAGCGCGTCGAGGTCGTGCCCTGGTCGACGACGAGAACATGCCCAGTCATGGGGGCGATCCCTGCCCAAATGCAAAGGGGTCGGGCTGCTCAGCCCGACCCGGTTACCGATCGAAGTCTTGGAACCGCTACTTCTTAGGCGCGGCCGCGGTCCAGGTCTTCAAGAGCTCCTCGTAGTCGACGGTTTCTCCCGGCGGCTTTTCGTTGGCGAGCTTGCGCTGGGGCGCGAGATTGCCGTCCTTCTCGGCCTTGGCGTACCAATATTCAGGGTCCCGCTCCTCGTTCATCTTCGGCCCGAGCTTGCCCTGGGCGCCGGACTTCTCAAGCCGCGTCATGATCGCATCCTGATCGCGGGCCAGACCGTCCATCGCCTGCTGATACGATTCCTCGCCGGAGATGCCCTTGGAGACGTTCTGCCACCAGACCTGAGCCAGCTTGCCGTATTCGGGGACGTTGGTGCCGGTCGGCGTCCAGAGCTTGCGCGCCGGGCTGCGATAGAACTCGACCCAACCGCCGACTTTCGGAGCAAGGTCGGTCATCGCCTGGCTCTGGATATCGCTTTCGCGAATCACATGCAGGAAGGTGACCGACTTTTTCAGGCTCACGGTCTTCGACACACAGAACTGCGAGTAGAGCCAGCCCGCTTTCACACGCTCCAACGGAGCGTATTTGAGCAGGGTCCAGCAGCCGACGTCCTGGTAGCCGAGCTTCATGCCCTCCTTCCAATAGGCGCCGTGCGGGCTTGGGGCCATGCGCCATTTCGGCGTGCCGTCCTTGTTCATCACGGGCAGATCAGGCTTGGAGAGCGCGGCGGTGAAGGCGCTGTACCAGAAGATCTGCTGAGCGATGTGTCCTTGTCCCGGCACAGCGCCGGCCTCGAGGAAGTCCATACCAGCGGCTTCCGGCGGCGCGTATTTCTTCAGCCACTCGACGAACTTGGCCAGCGCGTAGACAGCGGCCGGACCGTTGGCGTCGCCGCCGCGGCTGATCGAGGAGCCAACCGGAATCCCATTCTCCGCGCGGATGCCCCACTCGTCGACCGGCCGACCGTTCGGCAGGCCGCGATCGCCGTTGCCGGCCATCGAGAGCCAGGCGTCGGTGAAACGCCAGCCGAGCGACGGGTCCTTCTTGCCGTAGTCCATGTGGCCATAGACTTTCTGGCCGTCGATTTCCTTCACGGTGTTGGTGAAGAAGTCGGCGATGTCTTCGTACGCAGACCAGTTGACGGGCACGCCGAGCTCGTAGCCAAACTTGGCCTTGAACGCCGCCTTGAGGTCGGGCTTCTGGAACCAGTCGTGGCGGAACCAATAGAGGTTTGCGAATTGCTGGTCCGGCAACTGATAGAGCTTGCCGTCGGTGAATGTGCCGAAGGAAAGGCCGATGAAATCGTTGAGGTCGAGGTTCGGGTTGGTGATGTCCTTGCCGTCGTTAGCCATGAAATCGGTGAGTGAGCCGCCGACGATGTCGTTGTAGCGCGGGTGCGTGCCGATGAAATCGGAATCGTTCATCCAGAAATCATAGATCGGCTTGCCGGACTGAATCTCGACGGAGATCTTGTCGACGATCAGGCCTTCGTCCATCATCTCGTGGTTGACCTGAATGCCGGTGATCTCGGCGAAGGCTTTGGTCAGGGTCTTCGATTCATATTCATGAATGCCGAGGATTTCCGAGGCCGTGCTGACCTTCATGCCCTTGAACGGGGTCGCCGCCTTGATGAACCATTCCATCTCGGCCATCTGCTGGTCTTTGGTCAGGGTCGACGGCTGAAACTCGCTATCGATCCATTTCTTCGCTGCATCGACCTGTTGGGCATAGCTCGGCGTCGACGAGATGATCGCCGCCCCGCCCACGGTCGCTGCAGAGGCGGCCACCGCCGCTGCTCCCTTCAATACGTCACGACGTTTTACGTCCATTTGCTTCCTCCCTCAGATCCCGTAGCGCACCACGCGCGACGGGCGATACGGCTCACGCGAAACGAAACATCGCGATGCCGTAAACCACCGAAGCTGCGAGCGGGTACCACAAGGCGCCCCCGCCAAGCCGCAGCCAGAAAATGAAAATGAAGGCCGACCCGATCAGGCTAACGAAGAACCGATCGCCTCGCGTGGTCGGAAAGCGCAGGATGCCGACCCGCGGCGTTTCCGGCCGATAGATCGCGAGCAGCGTGAGAATGATGAGCGCCAGCGCGACGAGGCAGAAGAACAGCGCCGTTTGCCAGGTCCACGCCATCCACGCGAGCATTGCGGCGCTCCTCTAAACGCGGCCAAGGGCGAAGCCCTTGGCGATGTGATTGCGAACAAACCAGATCACCACGGCGCCAGGCACCATGGTCAGCACGCCGGCCGCGGCGAGCAGCGACCAGTCCATGCCCGAGACGGAATAGCTGCGCGTCATGACCGCCGCGAAGGGGAGGGCGTTGGACGCCGTCAAGGTCGTCGCCAGCAATTGCTCGACCCACGAGAACATGAAGCAGAAAAACGCGGTCACGCCGATGCCGTTGGCGATCAGCGGGATAAAGATGCGGATGAAGAACCGCGGAAACGAATAGCCGTCAATGGCTGCGGTTTCATCGATCTCGCGTGGAATGCCGCCGACGAACCCTTCAAGAATCCATACCGCCAATGGGATATTGAACAGGCAATGGGCGAGCGCCACCGCCCAGACGGTGTCGAACAGGCCGACCGCGTAATAGAGATTGAAAAACGGCATGGCGAAGACCGCCGTCGGCGCCATCAGGTTGGTCAGGAGCCAGAAGAACAGGTGCTTGTCGCCGATGAAGGCGTAGCGGTTGAACGCATAAGCCGCCGGCAGCGCGACCGTCACCGAAATGACGGTGTTGATCGCAACATAGGTGAGCGAGACTCCGAACCCGTGCACCCAGGTCGGATCTCTGAAGATCTGGACGTATTTCTCGAGGGTCGGATGGTGCGGCCACAGCGCCATTCCCGACACGATGTCGGAATTGGTTCGCAAGCTCAGGTTGATGAGCCAGTAGATCGGCAGCATCAGCACCACCAGATAGGCGGCGAGGATGATCTTCGGCAGGGCGCCCTGGTGCATCAGGCGTCCCTCCTTCGCTCGAGCTGGGTCATGATGGTGAAGAAGACCCAGCAGACAGTGAGCGTGATCAGGTAATAGACGAGGGACATCGCGGCCGCGTTGCCGAGGTCGACCTGACCCAAGGCGATCTTGACCAGATCGATCGACAGGAAGGTCGTCGCGCTGCCCGGGCCGCCGCCGGTTACGACGAAAGGCTCGGTGTAGATCATGAAGGTCTGCATGAAGCGCAGCAACACTGCGATGACGAGCACCTTTTGCAGCTTCGGCAACTCGATATTGAAGAAAATCGCCCAGCGGCTCGCGCCGTCGATTTGGGCCGCCTGATAGAAGGCGTCGGGGATCGCCCTGAGACCCGCGTAGCTCAGCAGAATGACGAGGGGCGTCCAATGCCAGACGTCGATGACGACAATCGTGATCCAGGCCGAAATCGGGTCCTGGGTCACGTTGTAGTGCAGGCCGAGCCCGGTCAGCGCCGCTCCGAAGAGCCCGATGTCCGCGCGCGTGAAAATCTGCCAGATCGTGCCCACCACATTCCACGGGATAAGCATCGGCAACGCCATCACGACCAGCGTGAGCCCGACGAGCCACCCGCTTCGTGGTATGCACAGAGCGATCGCGATGCCGAGCGGCACCTCGATCAGGAGGCAGACGAGCGAGAATGCGAGGGTGCGAAACAGGGCGTCGTTGAAGCGCGCGCCGATCGCGGTGCTCGGGTTCAGGAGATCTCGAAACCAGCCGTCGCCGTTCCAGAAGAAATTGTTCACGCCCATCGTGTCTTGAATCGAATAATTCACGACGGTCATGACCGGAATGATCGACGAGAACAGCACAAAGGCCAGCACGGGCAGAACGAAAAGCCACGCACGATTGTTGATCGGCTTGCCGGTCATGCCGCCGCTCCCGTGACGCGAATGTCGTCCACGTAAACGTGCGTGTGGGCCGGGTCGAACACGACTTTTGCCTGATCGCCGATCGTAGACATGTCGGGCGGTATGGTGGCGACGATCTGCTGTCCGCCCAGAGTGACATAGGCGAGCCGCTTGCGGCCAAGATCGGCGACCCGTCGCACCTGGACGGGCACACCGGCCATGCTCGACAATTGAGTGTAGTCGGGCCGCACGCCAATCTGCACACGCTGGCCCTTCGGCGGCTCAGGGTAGACTGCGCCCAGTTGAAGCTCCGCGCCGTCGACAAGGGCGCGCGATCCCGAGACTTTCGCCGACATGAGATTCATGCCCGGAGAGCCGATGAAATAGCCGACGAACGTGTGCTCGGGCCGCTCGAACAGGTCGTCCGGCGTGCCGATCTGCACGGCCTTGCCGTCGTTCATCACAACGACCCTATCGGCAAAGGTCAGCGCCTCGATCTGATCGTGCGTCACATAGATCATCAGAAGATCGAGCGCGCGATGAACAGCCTTCAGTTTCGACCTCAGCTCCCACTTGAGCGCCGGGTCGATCACCGTCAGCGGCTCGTCGAACAGGACTGCCGAGACATCGGAGCGAACGAGGCCCCGACCCAACGAGATCTTCTGCTTGGCGTCGGCGGTAAGGCCGCGAGCGCGCCTGTTGAGGACGCTCGTCAGATCAAGCATCGCCGCGATCTCGGTGACTCGTCGCTCGATCGCAGCGCGCGGAAGTCTTCTGTTCTTCAGCGGGAAGGCCAGATTTTCGGCGACCGTCATCGTGTCGTAGATGACGGGAAACTGGAACACCTGCGCGATGTTCCTTTCCTTGGTCGGCAGGCGCGTAACGTCCCTGTCGTCAAACAGGAGGCGCCCTTCCGACGGAATGACGAGCCCCGAAATGATGTTGAGCAACGTCGTCTTGCCGCAGCCCGATGGCCCCAGCAGCGCGTAGGCCATGCCCTGCTCCCAGACATGGTGGAGTGGCTTGAGGGCGTAATCCTCCTCGCTCCGGGGCTTGCCTCCGTAGGCGTGGGCGATTCCATCGAGTGTGATGCGCGCCATTGCCCCCTCAAGCCGTTTGCGCGATGAACGGCGTCGTCGCGAGACCGCCGGAGCTGTCGAACACAAAGACGCGGTTCGCGTCGACCCGCGCTTCGACCTGCGCGCCCGGCTGCCACTCATGCACTCCGGGCGCGAGACACACAAAGACACCGATGCCGACATCCACGTGAACGAAACTTTCCGACCCGCTGAGCTCGGTCACTTTCACTTCGCCGGGAAAATTGAGGCCCGGCGACTTTCCGTCGCCGATGGCGACCGCGTCGGCGCGAAAGCCAAGCCGGTAGACGCCGTCGGGCAATCTCGTCAGAGCGCCGACGAGCGGCAGATTGCGACCGCTTTCCAATGTGACGAGAGGGCCGCGCTTCTCAATGACGAGCTCGTTCAACGGGGGATCGGAAAAGACCCGGGCGGCCTCGATGTTTTCGGGTCTTCGATAGACGCGGGCGGTTGGTCCGACTTGAGTGACCCGGCCCTCATGCAGAGTAATGGTCGTGCCGCCGAGCAGGAGAGCTTCCGTCGGCTCAGTCGTCGCGTAAACCAGGACAGCGCCGGTCTGGGCGAATATGCGAGGCAATTCCTCGCGCAATTCCTCGCGCAGCTTATAGTCGAGATTGGCCAGGGGCTCGTCGAGCAGAACCAGTTTGGCGCGCTTGACGAGGGCGCGAGCAATGGCCGTGCGTTGCTGCTGACCCCCCGACAATTGCGTCGGCAAGCGCTGCAAGAGATTGTCGAGGCGCAACAAACGCGCCGCTTCCTTCACGCGCGTGTCAATCTCGGCGCGACCGGCGCCAGCGACGCGGAGCGGAGATGCGATGTTCTCGTAGATCGTGAGCGAGGGGTAATTGACGAATTGCTGATAGACCATCGCGACGGAGCGGCGACGAACCGCGACATTGGTGACGTCCACGCCGCCTTCGACGAGCCGCCCAGTCGTCGGCCGGTCCAGTCCGGCCATGAGACGCATGAGTGTGGTTTTCCCGGACAGTGTCGGGCCCAGCAAAACGCTCATCGAGCCCTGGTCGAGCGTCAGCGAAACGTCATCGATGACGGTTTCCTGCCCGATCGAAAGCGAAATATTTTCCAGAACGAACGTCACCCGACGCTTGCCCCCCGTCGACCCGCTGTTTGCGGCTGAGCCTGCAACGATCCGAGGTAGGCGTCGAGATCCTGGACCTCAGCCTCGGACATTCGCAATCCCAGCTTGGAGCGCCGCCAAACGATGTCGGCAGCGCTCATCGCCCATTCATTGTTGGCGAGATAGAGGACCTCGGCCTCGGTCAGGTCGGCGCCGAAAGTCCGCCCCAGATCCGATTGCGTCCTCGCCCCCCCTAGTAGCCTTTCCACCCGATTGCCGTATGCGCGGACGAGACGGCGTACCGTGTCCCGCGCGAGGAAAGGATAACGCGCCGCCGTTTGACTCACCAGCGTTTCGAAGCCGTCGGTCGGAAAATCGCCTCCGGGCAACGGTTCTTGACCAGTCCATCCGGCGGCCTTGCGCGAGGGAGGCAGGCGCCGCGACACGATCGCCAGCGCCGCCTCCGCCAGCCGCCGATAGGTGGTGATCTTGCCGCCGAAAATGCTGAGAAGCGCCGGCGAGTCTTGTGATGGGTCGAGTTTGAGAACGTAGTCGCGGGTTGCTTCCTGCGCTTCGGAGGCGCCATCGTCATAGAGAGGACGCACGCCCGAATAGGACCACACCACCTGGTCGGCCGTCACCGGCGCCCGGAAGTAGCTGCTTGCAGCGTCGCAGAGATACCCGATCTCCTCCGGCGACACCTGCACCGCATCGAGGTCGCCAATGTAATCGAGGTCGGTCGTGCCGATGAGAGTGTAGTCGCGTTCGAACGGCATGACGAAAAATACCCGCCGGTCCTTGTTTTGCAGAATGTAGCAACGGTCGTGCTGAAACAAACGCCCGACGACGATGTGACTGCCTTTGACGAGCCTGACGGCGGCGGGGGGCGGAATCTGGAGCGTCGACTGCAGAACTTCGTTGACCCAGGGGCCGGCAGCGTTGACCAAAGCGCGCGCTCGAATCTTGCTAATTCGCCCGCTCCGTTCGTCCCGCATGGTCAGCGCCCATAAGTCCCCCTCTCGGGTTCCGCTCAGGCAACGCGTGCGGGGCGCGATGACGGCGCTCCTGTCGGCCGCGTCGCGCGCGTTCAGGACGACAAGCCGGGCGTCTTCGGCCCAGCAATCCGAATATTCGAACCCGAGTTTGAACTCCGGCTTGAGCGGTTCGCCCGCCGGGTCATCCGCCAATCGCAGGGTTCGAGTCGGCGGCAACAATTGGCGTCCGCCAAGGTGGTCGTAGAGAAAGAGGCCGATTCGAAGCAGCCACGCGGGCCTGAGATCCGAGTTGTGAGGCAAAACGAAGCGAAGCGGCCACACGATATGGGGCGCGATTCGCCACAGAACTTCGCGCTCGACGAGCGCCTCGCGAACCAAACGAAACTCGAAATGTTCTAAATAGCGCAGGCCCCCGTGGATCAGCTTGCTCGACGCGCTGGAAGTCGAGGACGCGAGATCGTCCTTTTCGCAAAGATAGACCGACCAGCCGCGTCCGGCGGCGTCTCTGGCGATTCCGCAGCCGTTGACCCCGCCGCCGATGATGGCGAGGTCAAAGGTTGGCCCAGACGACGCCGAGGACTCCACAGTCCCTCCCCAGCCGAAGCGCAAAGCCATCCGGGTTTCTAAAAGTGCGCTTTTCGGTCATTGAGAGGCTATAACGAGCGTGTTGCGCAGGGCAAGCGAAAAAACGAACGATCAAACGAATATTCTCAAACGCCCGCCTAGACGTCTTCGCTCTCCGATTCCACCGGGCCGCCGACTTCTATGACTTTGACTTCGCATCGCTGACAAAGCTCGATGATCGCTGGCGAGGGGAGGCGGTCGGTGACGAAGATGTCGATCTCCGAAAGGTGCGCGATGCGCACCGGCGCGGACCGCGAGAACTTGCTGCTGTCGGAGACCAGGACGATTTTACGCGCGTGCTCGACGATCGCGCGCGATATTTCCACCTCGCGAATGTCGAAGTCCAGCAGGGTGCCGGTCTGGTCGATCGCCGAGGTGCCGATCACCGCGAAATCAACACGAAACTGCTCGATCTGCTCGACCGTGACCGCCCCGACAATGCCGCCGTCGCTCTGTCGCACCGTCCCGCCGGTGAGGAAGATTTCGACGGCGTTGCTTCGGTGCAATTCGCTTGCGACGTGGAGATTGTTGGTGATGACCAGGAGACCCGAATGTCTCGAAAGCGCTTTGGCAACCTCTTCCGTTGTTGTGCCGATATTGATGAAGAGCGATGAATTGTCCGGGATCAGTCGCGCAGCCGCTTCTCCAATCAGACGCTTTTGGTCGCGCGCAACGAGTTGCCGGGCGTCATAGGCAAGGTTCTCAACGCCCGACGCGACAATCGCCCCTCCATGAACGCGAACCACTTGGCCCTCTTCGCTGAGTTCGTTGAGGTCGCGTCTTATGGTTTGCAGGGCGACGCTGAAATGAGCGGCGAGATCCTCGACCGCGACGCGCCCTGATTGGCGCAGGAGGGTAATGATCTGCGATTGCCTCTTGCCCGCTCGCGACACCGAAACTGACACGTAACACCCCCTCGCAGGGTTCAAACGCTGAGATTGAATGCGATGGAGATGCGCAAACGATCGCCCCGGTAAGGGCGCACTTGATGAAAAAGCCATGAGGGAAACAGGAACAGGAGGCCTGGTCGCGGCCTGATCGTTTCCGCCGCGCCGACCGACTGGCCGTCCTCTCCCATGAATTTCAGAGTAGGCGCGTACATTCCAGGTCCGGCCCCGCGAGGATCCAGCATTTCGAACTCGCCGCCCAGACTGTGATCCGTGGCGCAGCCGCCATCGGCGACATAGTAGGTTCCGGACCAGAAGGCGCCGGGATGATAGTGGCAAATATTTCCGTCGCCCGGCCCGTTGACATTTGCCCACGCCATGACGCTCCATTTGGGCTGGACCGATTGGCCATTTCGATCGGCGGTCAAGCGGTTGGCCATCTCTTTGGCCAGATCGAGAATGAAGGCGACCTGAGGGCCGCCCCACGAGGCGATCTCGCGGTCCGAGTGCCAGCCCCCCGCATTGGAAGCCTGAACCGACGGGCTCGTCTCGCGCATCTTCAGGATGATGGCGCTGAGTTCCACGTTGCGCGCCTCGGCGTCTGGAACTTCCAGCGCCGCGACCGGCGTTGCAAACAAGCCTCGGACGGCGATGTTCATCCGGGTGGTCATTGCATGTCCTCGACGGCGGTAATCGTTCAGACGTTCATCGGCGCGAACGCCAAACAACAGCATACGCTCGACCGCATGTACATGGCATGGAGGAGCCATGGAACGGCAAGTCAACAGTTGGAGGTCTTGC
>DATCEJ010000299.1:0-3429 GCA_036510135.1 Roseiarcus sp.
GCGTCGAACTCGAGGACCTCGAACCGGTCACCGAGCGTCGCCTGAACCTTGAGCGCAGACGGGCTTTCGGCGGGCTTCATCGGGGCGATCCGGTCGGCTGCTGCGTACGTCTATCAGCGATCAGCCTCATCGCGGTGGAACTCTGGCGGCGGCTGGCGCTTCTGTTGGCCGTGGCTCCCGCGCGACAACGAACGCGCGTTCGCCGGAAACGCGAATGTCAACCTGATCGCCGTCCTTCAGCCCTAGCTCCTTCACGACGGCGATGGGAAGGCGGATGGCGAGGGCGTTGCCCCATTTGGCGACCTTCATGAGGCTCTCCTACAGATGAGGCGTTTCGATCAGCATTATCCGGCGCGGCGGTCAAGGACGGTTGATGCAATTGCGTCGGACGGCCCTTCAATCAGCCGAGTCATTGGCCGCTTGCGCTAAACGAGTCGTCATCGCGAGCGTCAGCGAAGCGATCCAGGGAACACAGGGCGCCCCGCGTTCTCCTGGATTGCTTCGTCGCTGCGCTCCTCGCAATGACGATCGCATCTACGCCTCCGCATGTGCGCGGGCTTCGTATTCGCGCAGGTCCTTCTTCGATATCTTGCCGACCGGAGTCTTCGGCAGCGCATCGCGGATTTCCATGGCGCCGATCATTTCGTGTTTGCCGAGGCGCTCCTTCAGGAACGCCTTCATCGCCTCGAGCGTGAGCGGAGGCGCTGCGGCCTTCAGCTTGACGAAGGCCTTCGGGGTCTCGCCGCGATAGTCATCCGGAATTCCGATGACGCTCACTTCCTCGACCGAGGGGTGCTGATAGATGGCCTCCTCGATATTGCGCGGATAGACGTTGAACCCGCCGCACAAGAGCATGTCCTTGGTCCGGTCGACGATATAGACGAAGCCATCCTCGTCCATCGTGCCGACGTCGCCGGTGCGAAAGAACCCGTCCGCCGTCATTGCGTTCGCGGTCTCCTCCGGCTTTTTCCAGTAGGCCTTCATCACGTTCGGGCCCTTGACGCAGATTTCGCCGCGCTCGCCGAGCTTCACCTCGCGCTCAGGGTTGGCGACGTCGATGAACTTCATCTCCATGCCTGGATAAGGAAGCCCACAGGACCCGGGCCGTCTTGCGCGCTCGCGCGGGTTGAAGGTTCCGACTGGCGCCGTCTCCGTCATGCCCCAGCCTTCGTTCAACTGGCAGCCGATAACGCTCTCGAACCGTTCCTGCACGGCGACCGGCAGCGGGGCCCCGCCCGAACCGCACAAGCGCAGCGACGAAAAATCGAGCTTGTCGAGACCCGGCACGCTCAGAATGGCGACATGCATCGTCGGCACGCCCATGTAGACCGTGATCTTCTTTTCGACGATGTCCTTGACCGCGGCCGCGGGATCGAAGCGCGGATGAAGGACGAGCTCCGCGCCCGACCTGAAGCCGAGCAGCATGACGACGGTCAACGAATAGATGTGGAACAGCGGCAGGATGCATAAGACCCGCTCCTCGCCGACGCGCAGGCCGTGCTCGCCGCGCGTCAGCACTTCGGTGTAGAGCGAGCAGGCTGCGGTGAGGTTTGCGTGCGTGAGCATCGCGCCCTTGGGCGAGCCGGTGGTGCCGCCGGTATATTGGATCACGGCGAGTTCGTCGGTGAGCCTGCCTAGCGGGTGGACCCGATAACGGCCGTCGTTGTCGATGAGATCGCGGAACGCGATATGGCGCTCGTCGTGCTTGACGTCGGCCAGCATTCCGGCTGCGGTCATCTGCGCCTTGACCGGCTCGGGCGCGGGCGTCATCTCGGCGAATTCGCCGACGATAAGGGTTTTGAGACGCGTCGAGGCGAAGAGCTTCTCCGCTTGCGGATAGAGCGAGGCGAGATCGAGACTGACAAGGATGTCGGTCTCGCTGTCTTCGATCTTCAATTGGAGCGTCGGCAGCGCGTCCAGGGGCGAGTAGTTGACGACGACGCCGCCGGCCCTCAGCACGCCGAAAAAGGCGATGACATAGTGCGGCGTGTTGGGAAGGAAGAGGCCGACATGCACGCCGGGCGCAACGCCGAGCTTCTGGAAGCCGGCCGCCGCGCGGTTCGCAAGCGCGTCGATCTCCGCGTAGGTCATGCGCTTGTTCATGAAGTCGAGCGCGGGCCGCGGGCCGAAGCGCTCCGCGGCTTGCTCCAGCACGCTCTGTACCGACGAGAGCTCGAGCGGCGCGTTCTGGCGCACGTGTGAGGGATAGGACTTCACCCACGGATGAATCGACATCGCCTGTCCTCGCGCTTCCTCGGCGCCGCTGTGCGACGCTCCATAATTCCTTTGCCTTTGCTCTCAGTTGGCGCGTTCTCTGGCAACCGTCAAGCGCTGACCGGGAACGATCGTTGCGCGCCGCGGCCGAGCAGCGCAGGATAGGCTTATGGGAGCGCCGCTAGGTTAAGTCACGCCGATCGGCCAGGAGGGTGGTGAGCGATGGCGGACGAAAACAAACGTCCTGTATGCGCGGTGGTCGGCGTCGGCCCCGGCAATGGCGAGGCGCTCGCCAGGCGTTTCGCGGCGGACGGCTACGCCATTGCGCTGATGGCGCGACGGACGGAGCTTACCGCCAGGCTCGCCGCCGAACTGCCGGGCGCCAGGTCTTACGCCTGCGATGTCACCGAAACGGCGTCAGTCGAAGCGGCGTTCGCCGCGACCCGCTCCGATCTCGGCGAAGTGGACGCGCTCATCTATAACGCCGGCTCGGGCGTGTGGGGCCATGTCGAGGAGGTCAAGGCGGAGGATCTCGAGCGCGCCTGGCGGGTCAACACACTCGGCCTCTTTCTCACTGGCCAACAGGTGATTCCGGCCATGCGCCGGAACGAGCAGGGCGCGATCATCGTCGTCGGCGCGACCGCCTCGCGGCGGGGCGCGGCCGGCGCCGCGGCCTTCGCTCAAGCTAAGATGGCGCAGCGCGCGCTCGCCGAATCGATGGCGCGCCATCTCTGGCCCGCGCGGATCCATGTCGCGCTGATCGTGGTCGACGGCGTCGTCGGCGGCCCGGTGACGCGCGCGCGGTTTGGCGATCGTCCGGATGATTTTTATATCGATCCGGCCGGCGTCGCCGCCATTGCCGCAGACCTCGTCAAACAGGACCGATCCGCCTGGAGCTTCGAAGTCGAGGCCCGGCCGTTCAAGGAAAAGTGGTGAGCGGCATTCCCGCGGTCCGTTCTCATTGATCCGTCATTGCGAGAAGCGCAGCGACGAAGCAATCCAGGGGGCGTAGGGCGCTCGACGTTCTCTGGATTGCTTCGCTTCGCTCGCAATGACGGTCATGATTCGACCTACATCGGGTCTTATTCGAACCCTCGCTCATCCCTCGGCGCTGAGCCCGAAGACCGCGAAAAGCTCATCCGGGTCGCTCCAGATTTTGTCCACCCGCCAGCCGCTCCGCTGCGCGGCATGAGCGAATCCCGCGACCTCGAACTT
>DATCEJ010000300.1:0-9894 GCA_036510135.1 Roseiarcus sp.
ACAGGTCGGTCGCCGGCAGGCTGCGATTCAGGAGGTCGATCTCGCGGGTGTAAAACCGGTTGAAGGCGCGAACCTGGTCGGTCGGCGTCATGTTCGCTCCCAGTGTTGTCTTGGACAACACTAGGGGATCGCGCAGGCGGCAAGCGTCCGCGCGGCCGATTACGGAGATTTTCTATCGGATGCTTTCTGCGGCGAAATGCGGAAAACCGAACTCCTTGTGTATAGCAAGCTCTAGAGAATGGATGTCGGGCGATATTGCTAAGAAATGCGCCAAACATAGAAGCTCAACTAACACGCTATCAATTGAATTCGGTGTCCATGTGAAATCTGAATAATTTATTCGCCAGAACACCGCCCAATCGACGGTTACCTTCATCCCAGTATCGCCCTCCTTGGTAAACTTGAAACACCTTCTGAGTCTAGAAAGTAGAGGTTCAAATGATTCTTGAACAGACGAATTATTGGTCGATTTGCTATGAACACCAGAGCTGATATTAGCTATGTATTTTATTACTTGTGCCCTTGTAGCCCATTCATCATTGTGAGCCAAGACTCTTCTGTTTAGAAAACCATCTTGGGACACGGCAAGTGTTTTATGCTTATCGAAGGCTGGATCAAGAGCGATGGCTCCTTCCCGCGCCAGTGATAATCGCCCTTATTTCGTTGTTGAAAACGCGGATTCCGCCGCTCTCGAATATGCGCACGCTTTGCCTACGGGCTGCCCGATCGATCGGGTCATTGTCGGGAACGAGGAGCGACAGCCGCCCGATTCGCGGGGGAGCAATAGACCGCAAGTCATCGTGAATGAGCAGCCGACGTAGAATGTCGCTCAACCGTCTAAGTTCTCGCGGGGTTGTCCTGTCGGCCCTCCCTGGCGTTTCTCTGATGTACGCCATATCTTCCACTAAGGCGGCAGGGGCTTCCCGGCCCAGAGGTCCGGCTAGGACAGAAATTTCTGTCGAGAAGAATGTCGAGAAGATTTAATTGCAGAAAACCAGAAAATCGAGTAAGCTGGCCCATGAACAACCTTGCCCCGCCGCCAAGCCAAAATCGTGGGAGCCGCCCCAGCGCTTCGCTCCGAGGGGGAAGGCGATAAGAAGAGCTTTTCGCGGTTTTTCCATGTAACCTATTGATAAGTCTCGATTCGGACGAGAGAATCCAAGGAAATCCAAGGAAATCCAACCCCCAAAATCGGGGAATTTCGTCGCCAAACCAGCACTATCCAAGAAAATCCAAACGGGCCGCCGGATCAACGCCGCGGTCCGCAGGCGCCAGGCAAAGCGCTCACCGCCCCATGCAGGCGTCGGCGAGGCGCTTGAGCTCGGCCCGACGCTCCGGCGTGACCGTCGCCAGCCGGTCGGCGTCGCCTGAGTGGTCGACCGCATCGGCGACGCAGCGGCAGCCGGTCTCGCACTCGTCGTCCGGGCGCCCTTGGGCGATGCAGGCGCGCTGGCAGGAGGCGAGGAAGGCGCTCCTGTCCGCCCTCGGCGCGAGCGGCCCCCAGGCGGTCAGCGCCGCAAGGAGCCCGATCAGGATCGGCTGGTGAATGAGATAGATCGGCAGGCTGTGCCGGCCAGCGAAGCCAAGCCAGCGCACTGGCGCCGACTTGGGCCGCCAGCGATCCGGCCGCCTTAGCCGCGTCAGGACGCCGGGTAAGCGCGCGAGCCCAAGGCCGAGAAAGACGACCCCCGCCCACGGCAGCAGAGGGCGCCAGTCGAGCGTATTCGGCAGCGCCTCGCCGAGGCCGACCCATAGCAGCCAAGGCGGATCGAAGAACGTCGAGCGGATGACGAACGGGGCTGCGATCGCGGCAAATCCGATCGCGAGGCTGGCCCAGGCTGGCGCGGTCACGAATGGCGCGGCGAGGAGGCTGGCGACCGCGATGCAGTGGAGAATGCCGAAGGTTATAGGTTCGCTGGGCGCGAAGACATAGCTGCCGACGGTCACCAGCGCCGCGGCGCCAGCGACGATCGCGAGGCGGCGCCAGAAGGCCCGAACGTTCAGACCGTTGCGATGGGCAAGCGCCAGCGACACTCCGACTAGGAGAAGGAAGGCGCTCGCCACGGTGTGTGACAGGAGCCGCATCTGCGGCGTGAACGGCAGCATCGGCGGGGCGAGCCGGAAATCGGCAAGGTCCCAGCTCATGTGGTAGATGGCCATGCCGATCAGAGCCACGCCGCGCGCGCAATCGATCGTGTCGACGCGGCGCGAGGCGCGCTGATGATGCGCGGAGTCGCCCAGCGGGTCCTCATCCCAACCCTCTCCCCGAGGGAGAGGGGGCGCGGCTGAACTCGCAACTCCTTCCCCCTCAGGGGGAAGGTGGCCCGAAGGGCCGGATGAGGGTTCGCCAGCGATCACGGCATCGCGGCTTCGAACAAGGCCTCGTGGAGGATGAACGCGCCTTCGTATTCGACCGGGCCTGTCATCAGCACATGGTCGTCCGTGGCGCGCCACTCAATGATGAGATCGCCGCCCGGCAGGCGCACCGTCCCCTTGCGGTCCATAAGTCCGAGACGCACCGCGGCGACAAGGGTCGCGCAGGCGGCCGAGCCGCAGGCGAGCGTCAAGCCTACCCCACGCTCCCACACCTTCGCCCTCACGTCGTCACGGGCGAGGATCTGGGCGAAAGTGACGTTGGCGTTCTCCGGGAACATCGGATCAACCTCGATCCGTGGGCCGAGGTCCGCCGCGTCGATGCGCTCAAGATCCGGCACGAAAAACACCACATGCGGGTTACCCATGTTGACCACGGAAGCGGGCCCGAGGCCGCCTGGAGTGTCGCCGCCCGGCCACAGGCTCACCCGCCGCGTGTCGGGCACGGCATGCTGAAGCGGAATGGCCTCCCACTCGAGGCGCGGTGCGCCCATGTCGACCCGGTATGACCAGGGTCCGAGCCGCTCGCACGCGATCACGCCGGCCTCAGTCTCAATCTTGACCGCGTCGGCGCCAAGCTCGCGGCACAGACGATCCGCCACGCAACGCGCGCCATTGCCGCAGGCGCCAGCGAGCGTGCCATCGTTGTTGTAGATCAGCACGTCGGCGGCGGTTCCCGTTGTCTTCGGGTCGCCGAGCACCATCATCTGATCGTAGCTCAGGCCCGGCGCGCTTTGGATGGCGCGCGCGTCCTCCGCCGTCGGGCGCATAGGCGAGCTCCGCATGTCGAGCACGAGAATGACGTTTCCGGCCCCGTTCATGCGCGCAATCGCGCGGCCGGCGAGCGGATGGCGGGAGATCAAGCCCTAGCCTCCTTTCGGAGTTCGGGCGCCCGCCGCCCCGCGCGATCTGGCCGACCTGTCGATCGCTCGCGCGCCAAGCTGAGTCACGGCGTCGCGCAAGGCGTCATCGACGATCGGCGAGGCCGCGGCGCGCGCAGCGTCTTTCGCCGCATCAGAGGGGGGTGGCGCGGGCAGGCGCTTCTCCTTGAGCGGAGGCAGAGGGCCCTGCCGGAAGGCGATCTTGTCGACGCATCGCCAGCCGAGATGCGCGTTCGCGCGAGCCACGATCACCGAGGCGCTGTGCTGCGCCTCGAGCGCGAACGCGCTTTCGACCCTCAGCACCAAG
The DNA here is from genome assembly GCA_036510135.1 of Roseiarcus sp. Classification (GTDB taxonomy): domain Bacteria; phylum Pseudomonadota; class Alphaproteobacteria; order Rhizobiales; family Beijerinckiaceae; genus Roseiarcus. The sequence goes on from DATCEJ010000300.1 coordinate 3,562, forward strand.
GTCGCGCCGGCGACAGGCGCGTCGGGATCGCGTTTGGCGGCCCGGGGCGGCCATTGCAGCTCGATCGGTCGGGCATGACGCGCGAGGCTCTCGCCGACGATGGCCGGCCAATCGGCGATCAGGCTTGTTTCGCCCAAACCGCGCGCGGCCAGCGCCTCGGCGACCAACCCGGGCGTGAATTCAGCCAGCGACTTGGCGCCGCCCCGCGCGCGCTTCATCATCGCTTGGGCACAGAAAGTGAGAAAGCGGGGCATGAGGCGACAAGCATGAGCGCCAATGTAAGCGCGCTGGCGTCCGAGGCAAAGCGAAACGCGATCGTTGCCCGTACGCTTGCATGGTGGGACCGCTCCCGCCGGCCGCTCGCGTGGCGCGCGGCGCCGGGTGTAACGCCCGATCCCTACCGGGTCTGGCTCTCAGAGGTCCTGCTTCAACAGACGACCGCCCAGGCGGCGACGCCATATTATCAGGCCTTCATCGCCAAATGGCCCAGGGTCGAGGATCTGGCCGCGGCCTCGACCGAAGACGTCATGAGCGCATTCGCGGGTCTCGGCTATTATTCTCGAGCACGGAATCTGCACGCCTGCGCCAAGGAAATCGCTCGACGAGGAGGAAGATTTCCGAGCGAAGAGGCCGAATTGCGAGCGCTTCCGGGCGTTGGCGCCTATACCGCGGCTGCGGTCGCTGCGATCGCCTTCCGGCGCCAAACCGCGCCAGTCGACGGCAACATCGCGCGAATCCTGGCGCGCCTCCTGGCCCTGGAAAAGCCGGCCGCACGCGCGCGAGCCGAGCTTGCAACGGCGGCGCGCGCGCTCGCGCCAAGCCACAGGGCGGGCGATTTCGGTCAGGCGCTGATGGACATTGGCGCAACCCTCTGCCGCCCCCGTAATCCCGCTTGCGGCCTCTGCCCGCTAGCGGAAGATTGCGCAGCGTTCCAAGCTGGCGTCCCAGAAGCCTATCCGCGCCGCGCCGAGACGAAAGCGAGACCTCGCCGGCAAGGCGCTGTGTTCTTCGCCCGCCGCTCCGACGAGGCCTTCCTCGCGCGCCGCCGCCCCCCTCACGGCCTTCTGGCTTCGACGCTCGAGTTGCCGGGGACGCCATGGACGGGCAAAGACCCGGATGACGGGATTGCCGGCGCCGCTCCGGTCGACGCGCGTTGGCGGCGGCTGCCGGGAGACGTCGAACAGGTTTTTACCCACTTCGCGCTGAGGCTAACCGTCTACGCCGCGGAATTCGAAGGCGCCGCCCCGGACGGCTGTTTTTGGGTCAAGCCCGATGCGATCGGCGCGGCAGGTTTCTCGAGCATGATGCGGAAGGCGGTCATGCACGCCCTGACGCAAACGTGACGCACGCAAATCGATTGTTATAGAAAGGTCAAGTTATCGCCGCTAATCTCGGCAAGTGTTCAGCTGTGACGGAGCCTAATTTTGACGCGTAACACCAGTGCTTATCCATGGCGCCCCTGATCGCGCCGGCGGCATTCCGCCTGCCCTCCGACGAGACGCTGCACGCTCGCTTTGACCACATCACGACCTGGGTCTTCGACCTCGACAACACCCTTTATCCTGCGGACAGCGGCATTTGGCCAAAAATCGACGAGCGGATCACGCTGTTTCTGGTCGAGCTTTTCGGCATAGACGGCCAGTCGGCTCGCGCCCTGCACAAGCACTATTACTCGCGCCACGGCACGACCTTAGCCGGGCTGGTAGAGGAAAACCTCGATCTAACCGAGCGATTTCTTGATTTTGTTCATGATATCGACCGCTCCAGCCTCAAACCGGATCCGGTTCTCGCACATGAAATCGGCAGGCTGCCGGGGCGAAAGCTGATCTTCACCAACGGGTCACGAAGCCACGCGATCTTGACGGCGAAGCAGCTCGGCCTCGACGGGCTTTTCGAAGAAGCTTTCGACATCGTCGCGGCCGGACTCACGCCAAAACCGGCAGAAGGCGCCTACGACGCCTTTTTCGAGGGATGCGGGGTGGACCCGCGGACGGCGGCAATGTTTGAGGACGTGACGAGAAATCTGGCGGTCCCAAAGGCGAAAGGGATGACAACGACCCTCGTGACGATGAAGGCGGGACGCATGGATCACCGTGAAGCGGCATGACCAGGCGATTTCGGATGCAGTTGACGTCGCGGATTTCGTGACGGACGACCTCTCAGAATTTCTCGCGCGGCTGAACGCCCAGCTCAGCATTTGACTGAACCCGCGGAAAGCCCGCGGCAACTATCAAGGATTCCTTGGATAGCCACTGATGTTGTGGAGAGCGTGACGCACCTTGATAGTCACGCCCAAGAACCGAAATCCTCACATCAACGCGAATGTGGCGACGCTGCGGACCAGATCATGGTAGAGATAGTTGCCGCTGACGAGCGTCCACCGGCGCTGAACAAATCCCTGAGACTGCAATTTCGTAAATCTCCGAATGATCTTCAGCTTGTCGGGCGGCATCCTTCCGGTCAAAGCATCGGCAAGAGCATTGGCTTGCTCAATCCGCCTTCCAAGCCCACGACGGAGGAAGCTGGTGTCCAATCCAAGTTTTAGATAGGGAACAAGGCCAACCTCCTTTGGAATGGAGGCATTTCCGCCGTGGACTCGATAGAGCGCGGTCACTGTTGGATCGCAAATGACTTTGCCCATCGCCGCTGCGATGAGTTGCGTCCACCAGTCGTGGCTGATGGCCTTCTCTGCGACCGGATTCGCCAGATCTAGAAGCGCCCGATTTATCCCGGATGCCATACCTTGAATCGGCACGCAGATAAGACTTTGGCTTAACTTACCCATCAAGCTTGGCTTAAGACGTTTCCATTTCCAATAACTAGGGCAAATCACCTCGAGATCTTTATTGACGACGGCGATGTCAGTAGCAAAATAGATCGGCGTCGCCTTGCCATACTTCGCTTCGCCCTGCTTCAGAGATCGCAACGTTAGTTCGACCTTCTCCGGCTTCCAAACGTCATCCTGATCCGCGAAAAGCACATAATCGGCTTTAGTTTTTCGCATGAGTATTGCAAAATTTGCCGTCGCAGAGCGCGTCGGCTCGCCCGTGACGACGCTGAGGCGGCCGTCGAACTTCGGTTTATAGTTCTCGAGTATGTCGACAGAGGCGTCTGTCGAGCCGTCGTCGCGCGCAAGCACGTTAAAGCCGCTGGTGCTCTGGCTCAACAAGGAGTCGAGCATCGCGGGAAGATAATTCTGGCCGTTCCAAACAGCCAGAATGACATCACAGTTGCTCATCGCGCGCAGACCTTCGTGCAGCCGTCTCTGGATAGACCGCTTCGCCTGCCCAGCCAAAATTATCGCGCGAAACCAACCGTCCAAGCTGGCCAAAATGTGGCGCCGCAGTTTGCGAGAAATGCTCCGAAGATTTACAAGGGGTTGCACGGGGCAGGTCAGCACCATATCACGTATCGGCATCATATCACATATAGACGCTCTCACGCCGCCGCCTAAATGGAAGCAGGCACTTCGAGAAAGGCTGGTTTTCGGGGGGGAAGGCGGCATTGCCGGTGTCGGGGATCGGCGTCATGGTCGGCTGCTTTTCGGCCGGCGACCGGCGATCGGATTGATCCAAACCGGTATCGCACGTGCCGAGAACTGAGACCAGGCGCCGCTGGGAGGTCGGACAAGCAAGCGCGGCTCCAACGACTGCGAGGCCGCTCTCACGGTTGACGCGACCACGACGTTCATGTTTTCAGGACGTTCTGAAGCATTGACCGTTCGGACACAGTGTGACCCCGTGCCGAAAGAATTCGGGTGCCAGGGACGGAACGCCGGACAAAATCGCCGGATAGGCCGCAATACTTTGTTGTTACAAATGATCAATGCTGCGCAGGCGTCGAACGCGCCGAAAAGTTCGGTATCGTCGCCGCCCGATAAATCAGCCGCCGTTCCTGCGGATGAGTGTTTGCGGCCGTATATCGGACGCCGCATATCAGACAATGTGACGACAATCGCACCCTAATGAGCGTTCGGGAGCCAACAGAGATGACAATGCGCGTCCGGAATCGCTTTGCCTTGTCCCAAATCGCTTCGGTCGCGATGGCGGAGACGAGACTCGCTGGCCGGGCCCTCCCCAACGTCCTTCGTTACCTTGCGCCGATCGTCGCTTGGGCGGTCGCGTCCATCACTTTGGGCGTCGTTCTCGGCCTATCCGCGGTCATCCTGCCACCGATGGGCGCGTTTGCGATCGTCGCGGTCGCCGGCCTGGTGCTCCTCTGGGTGATGCCAGACCTGCCCCTCGTGTCGCCGCGCCTCATTCGAAGGGCGTTCTTCGTCATGATGATCGCCGATCTTATCATTCCTTTTTATTACACCATCCAGTTCTCCGGTCTGCCTTGGATTTCGGCTCGCCGCGTTGCCACATTTGCCCTCATCGTGCCGTTCCTTGTCGCGGTCGCAGCGTCCTCTGAAGTCCGACAACAAATTATGGAACGCGCGCGCGCCTCGTTGCTGATTTTCATATGCGCGGCCGGCTTCCTTGCTACAGCGGCGCTGTCAATTCTTACCTCGATCGGCCCTTCGGAATCATTCTCAGCTTTCGTGGACGCAATCCTATCGTGGTACGTGCCCTTCTTTGCGATGATCTATATAGCTAAAGATAAAAATGACGTCGTACTTTTATTGAAGATTATCTGCCTCTGCGCGATATTCAATACCGGAGCCGGGGTCGTTGAGTTTTTTCTCAAGCATCGATTCTTCATCGACATCTTTCCAAAAGGTATGTTGGCGACGATGATTGAGAGTAACCCCACACTCGCAGCCCTTCTGCCCAGTCCCCAAGACTTTCGGAATGGCCTATTCAGGGCGTCGTCGACCTTTGTCACTCCGCTCTCTTTTGGAGAATTTGAAATCATTGTCATTCCAATCGGGTTATTTTTCCTTCTGCACCGTGAGACGCTTTTTGAGAGAGTCCTCGGTGGGGCCGTTGCCTTCGGCGGAATTGTTGGAATTTTCTGCTCGGGGTCGCGAGGCGGGTTCGTCGGCGTCATCGCGTCCATTGCCGTATTTGTCGCTTTCTATTCGATTCGCAAAGCGGTGAGCAGTAGAGGAAGTCTGGTCCCAGCAATTGCTGCTCTGCTCAGCCTTATCGGCTTCGGCTGTGTCATTGGAGCGATCGAGCTCTCCCACAGCGTGCACGATATGGTGCTGGGAGGCGCCGCTCAGTCGGGTAGCACGGATGCGCGATACATACAGTGGGCTGCGGGGACGCCGTTCATCAAGTCAAATCCGATCACCGGCCACGGTTTCGGGCTGGGAGGTCTCATTATTGGGCTGGGCCAGATCGACAGCTACATCCTGTCGCTCGTCGTCGAAACGGGGGTCCTCGGACTTGTATTTTTCCTTGGTTTGCTGGTTCTTCCGGTCTGGTACGGCCTGCGGAATTATCTCTCCGATATGTCGGAATCCGGCGCGTTGGCCGGCGCATTGGCTTGTAGCTTTATCGGATTCATCATGAATAGACTCGTTCTGTCGCAGAAAGAGAATCATATGCTGATGTTTTCTCTGCTGGCGATCGTGATTGTTCTGAACTACGAGCGCGCTCGTCAACGAGCGCCGCGGGAACTACCTAATAAATCGAGGGGGAAGCGGTATTACCGCGCACAAAGCATTGCGTCTCAAAGCGCATAACTCGGCGCAATCATCGGTCACCGCCCCAGCCAGATTGGCAATAACAACAACCCTTTCGGCTCTGGTCCCGCGCCTGCCGCAAGGAACTTCTCGTTCTTGTATCGGCCCGGGGGAGCGAGCGCGGCTGCCCCTTTGCCGGGTCGGACACGGCTCAACGCACGCGCGGCCTCCGTCAGAGTTGACCGATAACCGATAACATTGACCCAAGACCAAGCCCTGCCGATCCACCGTATGGCAATATGCTGCTTGGAAATTGGAATGGCGGCTGACAAACTCGCCCGATGAACCACAGCCGGCTGTATCGGGTCAGACAGAAATATATAATACAGTTTTCGTTTAGGAGATTTTTATCTCACACCTGTAGTTGCGAGCCCTCAAACGCTGGGTCGAACTCAAGCCGTAGCAATCCGGGAGCCGGCGGCCGAAGAGCCAAAGACCAATCAGGAATTTGATCAGGTCGGGGGGTGCGTTTCGGCCGCTAGATCGGGGGAAGTGTCCGTTCGCGAAGACATGAACACGGTGAGGCGATCGGCCGCGCCTCGCAGCACGGCGCGGATGGGCATGGCCTGCTCCGGCCCGGGCCCCAGCGCGGCTGCGAAAGTAGCAAGCTTTGCCTCGCCCTGGATCTCGAGCGCGATCGCCCTGGCGCGCAAAATCACCCGTCCGGTGAGCGTCAGGCGCGGTTCGGGCGCATCTGGCGC
>DATCEJ010000301.1:0-10261 GCA_036510135.1 Roseiarcus sp.
TGACGCCCTTGGCGCCGCCGGTGAAGGGGTGCACGTCGGGAATGTCGGTCATCTTCTTGCCGTCCGCGAGCGCCACCGCCGCATCGCCCGAGATCTTGCCGAGATCGCGCGCGTCCTTCCAGATCGAGACCGTCTGGGTGCCCAGCGCGATTCGATTGATCGCCGCGTGGTCGCCGTCCTGGCCTGACACCGGCACGGAGCCCGCCATGCCCTGCGCGCCAAGCGCCGCCACAACCCCGCCCGCCATGCCGTCGTTCTCCGACACCACCGCATCGACCTTGTTGTTGTTCTTGGTGAGAATCTGCTCCATTTCCTTTTGCGCGTTGTCCGGCTTCCAGCCATCCGTGTAGGACATGCCGACGTTCTTGATCTTGCCGGCCTCCATCGCGGGCTTCAGGACCTCGGTGATGCCCGAGAACAGGAAGTCGGCGTTCGGGTCGCCCTTGTCGCCCTTGATGAAGGCATAGTTGCCAGCCGGCTTCGCGGCCAGGATCGCCTTCGCCATCATGCGGCCGACGCCGACATTGTCGAAGGTGATGTAGAGCACGTTCGGGCTCTCGATCAGGCGGTCGTAGGCGATGACCGGAATGCCTTCGTCGCTCGCCTTCTTGACCGCCGGAAGGATCGCCTCCGAATCCATGGCGAGGATGATGAGAACGTTCGCGCCCTTCGAGATGAGGCTTTCGACGTCGGTCAGCTGCTTGGTCGGCGAGCCTTGAGCGTCAGCCGAGATATACTTGGCGCCATGCGCCTCGAGCGCCTTCTTGATCGCGGCTTCGTCGGTCTTCCAGCGCTCCTCCTGGAAGTTCGACCATGAGACGCCTACGGTCACATCCTTCGCGAGCGCAGCGAAAGAAACGACGCTCGCCGACGCCAGCAAGGCCGCCCCGATCGCCAAGTTTTTCAATGATCTCATGTGTTCCTCCCAAAAGATTCGCGCACGATTGGCGGCGCAAAAGCGCGCCCTACAGGCGAAGCCGGATCCTCTCCCTGGCCGGCACAATGGTGAGGCCGGCTGACACTGTCAATTCGCCAAAAGGCCAATGTTTGCGGCGCTTGCGGGGCTCGCCCTGAACATGAGAATGATTGCGCTCCGGGGGCGCTCTTCGCCCCCCTCGATTATAGCAACGGGCTGACGATGAAGCGACTTTTGGGCGTATGATTGCCCTACGCGCGCCGTCAGCCCTGTCGGCTGTCGGCGTTGCGCTCGGCGCGAGTTGGGACGAGCGCATCTTCCCGCCCGGCTCGCATCTTGATTTCGATCCAATCGCGGCCGCCGGCCCGTCGGCTCTTCCTGCCCTCATCGAGCGCGGGCGTGCGCTTTTCAAGGCGAAGTTCACGGCTACCGGCGCGCGAGATGACCGCGGACTCGCAGGCGATCCGCGCCATGGCCTCGCCGAGGCCTGCGCCACGGCCAAAGACGCGCGCGCCGACCTGGTGACGGCGACCGGAGCCCCTCTTACCGCGTGTTCGTCAACCAGTTCGTGGTCGTCGACCGCAAGAAGCCGCAGGCCGCGGACTGGTATCCGGGACGGTAGAAAAGCCCCCGCCGCGACCGAAGCTCAACGGCGGGGCGACCCTCAGCTCGCCAACACCTCGTTCACTTGCATGATCGGTTCGATCTTCGTGTAATTGGGGATGTCGCCCAATATTTCCGCGCCATGCTTGGCCAGCGCCTTTTGAAGCGCTTCGGCGGAGTTGAACTTGAGATAGGCGATGGCGAGATAGGGCGCCTTATCGCCAGCTGGGTCGGACACGCCCTTGTCGAATTCGCAACTGACCATCCCTTCCGGCTTGAACCGCGAGACGACAAGCTTGTGATGACTCCCGAAATAATACTCATAGTTGAAGGTTTCGCCGTCCTTCGCCGGATAAAGAACCGTCAGTCGATGCATCGTTTTCTCCCTGCTGCCGATCACCGGGCGTCGTTCCTCGCAGCAGGTCCCTGCTTTTGAGGTAGGCTGGCGCCACACAAAATGCGCCGCTTCCAGAGAATGCCCAGCAGCGGTGCGATTCCGTCGTCGACACTAAACTAGAATGGCCCGCGGGGGCTAAAATTCAACACGGGCGAGTTCGACCAGTCGCTAAGCCTGAGCGCCTGAACTCAGCGGCGAACCGCTGAGCAGCTCTGTCGTAAGGCGCGCGGTCTCAGCGCATTTTGTAGCAGTGCCCGCCACCCCTGTGCTTGACGCGCGCGCGACACGCATCCAGCGTCGAAAATGAACAGTCAGGATGTCCTGTGGCTGTCGACCCTCTCAACTGCGCACAGAATTTGGCGGCGTTGGCAGGGGCTAGGGGATAGACAACGAAGCCCGCCGAGAGAAGCATCATCGCAGCCGTGAGCGCTAATCTTGAACTTGACATATCAGGCCTCCCTTTGTGTTTCTGTCGTCCCACGTGGCGAACCTCGCGAACGCGAAGCTGCCCGACTGCAAACTATTGCGGATCGGATGAACCTACGCTGAATAGGTCCGCTCCCCCTCCCCACGCATGTCGCCCCGCAACCCTCAGCCTGCGGCTGCGGGACGAATCGAGCGCGATGGGCCGAGCGTCTGGGCCGAGAGAACGCCGCTTATTGCTTCACGCAAACGATCACCGCCTTCGCTCCGGCGTCGCAGCTTGCGCCCGTCGTTCCGTCGATGCGCATGTTGGCGCCACCCGCGCAATAGGCGCTGGCCATGATCTCATCCGCGCCGCACGACGCCTGACCGGAATCGCTGACGACCCTGAAACTGGCGCCGGCTCCAGGCTGACCTCGCGCTCCGGGCGATCCTCCCGGACCTTGAGGACCAGGCGGTCCCATCTGCCCTTGCGTTCCAGCCAATCCGGGGGCGCCGGGCGGCCCGGAAGGACCACTATGCCCTGTCGGCCCTTGAGGGCCGATCGCACCGGCGGCGCCAACCTCGCCCTTGGGCCCGGGTGGGCCAATCGCGCCAGCCTCCCCCTTGGCTCCCGCAACGCCGGCTTCGCCGTTGGGCCCGAGCGGGCCAATTGCGCCAGCCTCTCCCTTGGTTCCCGCGACGCCGGCTTCGCCCTTGGGCCCCGCCTCGCCAGCCTCGCCTTTCGGCCCCGCATCCCCGGTGTCGCCCTTCGGCCCAGGCGGGCCGGCTGCTCCGGATGCTCCGGCGACGCCGGCTTCGCCCTTGGGTCCTGCCGCGCCAACCTCGCCTCTGGGTCCAGGTGGTCCTGCTGGGCCGACCACGCCAACTTCACCCTTTGGCCCCGTCGCGCCCACTTCGCCCTTTGGCCCAAGTGGTCCAGCGGGTCCCCTCGCGCCAACCGCGCCAGCGCTTCCGACTTCGCCTTTTGGCCCGATTGGTCCGGCTGTTCCTGCCGGCCCAATCTGGCCGGAATCGCCCTTCGCGCCCTGCGGGCCCGTCGGCCCCTCGGGTCCGGGCTCGCCCCTCGCCCCTTGCAGCCCGGGCGGTCCGGCGCCTCCGAGATCCCCTTTCGGCCCTGGCGGCCCGTCAGGGCCTGGCGGCCCCAGCGGTCCTGGCAGACCGGCTGGGCCGGTTTCGCCTTTCGGTCCCGGCGGTCCGTCAGCGCCCGTATCGCCCTTCGGACCCTGCGGTCCGATGGCGCCGATCACGCCCGGTTCGCCCTTCGGCCCGGCCGGGCCGGCCGGACCCTGCTGTCCTTGCTGCCCCGGCTGGCCTTGATTGCCCCTGTCGCCCTTCGAGCACCCCGAAACAGCGAGCAGCGCCGCAATGGCGGCGCCGGCGACAGTCAAGCGCATTGATTTCTCCCCGATGAGACGCGTCCCAACGCCCTCATGCCGATGTGGCGCCGGATTATGACCGGCAAGTGTAGACGAGGCGCCCCGCGGCGCGCCAGAGCATGAGCCTACCCTACCGAGCTCGGAGAGCACATACCCTCCGGCCTCTTCTGACGGAACCCCACGTCAGTCGCGAAAGATGGAGGCGCCATCCGCTCGCCTCAATTCTGCGGCGGATCGCGACCGTCCAGATTGGAGGCGGATCATGCACCGACGTTCATTCCTCGCCGCCCTCGCGGCGTCAGCCGCGTGCGTCCGTGCGCGAGCCGCCGCCCCCTCAGCCGAGCAGCGCCTGGCCCTCGCCAACAAGCGTCTCGCTGGGATCGAGGCGCGCGAGGGCGGGAGGCTCGGCGTCTTTGCGCGCGACACGGGCGCCGGCGCAACGATCGAGCACCGCGCCGACGAGCGGTTCCCGATGTGCAGCACGTTCAAGCTTTTGACCGCAGCCGCGGCGCTCAAGCGTGTGGATCAAGGCGCTGAGCGCCTCGACCGAAAAATCGCCTATGGCCCAAGCGATCTGCTCGAGTACGCGCCAATCGCCAAGGCGCATGTCGCCGAAGGCGGCATGACGCTCGCGGATCTCTGCGCCGCGGCGATCGACTGGAGCGACAACACCGCCGGGAATCTGGTCCTGCATTCAATCGGCGGGCCTGCAGGGTTCACCCAGTTCGCGCGCTCGCTCGGCGATGAGGTGACGCGGCTCGACCGCAATGAGCCCACGCTCAATGAATCGCTGCCTGGAGACCCGCGCGACACGACGAGTCCACGCGCCATGGCAGCCACCATGCAGAAGGTGTTGGTAGGCGATGCGCTCTCCGAATCGTCTCGCCGACAGCTTCAAACCTGGCTGATCAACGACAAGGTCGGCGACAAAAGGCTGCGCGCCGGGCTGCCGTCCTCTTGGCGGATCGGCGACAAGACCGGCACCGGCGAACGCGGATCGACGAACGCTGTCGCGATCATTTGGCAGCCCGGACGCGCGCCCCTCATCGCCACGGTTTACTACACGGAATCATCCGCGCCGATGGATGCGCGTAACGCAGTTCACAAGGAGATCGGCGCGCTCATCGCGGAGTCCTTCTGACAAAAAGAGCCGGCGCGAAGCCGGCCCCCGTTTGCTCACTCTTCTGAAGCTTAGCTGCCGCCGCCGACGCAGGTGTCGGCGGTTTTCGGCGTGCAGACGTCGAGGCCGGTGTAGGTCGGGTCCGCTGGGGCCGGCTTGCCGTCCTTCATGTCTTTCAGGAAGTACATCGCCTTGTATCCCATTTCGAACGGACGCTGGCCGACCTGGCCGGAGGAGAGCCCTTTCTTCATGAGATCGATCTGCACCGGCAGCGTGTCGGCGACGACGAGCGCGAGCGCGCCGGAGGCGATCTTGTCCTTGTACTTCTCGGCCGTCTTCGCATAGGCGTCCGGCAGGAACTGCGGGAAGCCGCCAGTTGGCGTGAAGGCGTCGAGGTCGGGGTATTTGGCGAGGATGTCCTCCATCTGCTGGTTGGCGACCGTGAAGTCGTCGTTGGTGTAGAGCGGGCAGCCGGCGGGTTCGGTCCAACCGTTTTGGCCGGTGAGGCGAACGCCCGGCGATTCGGCGCTCGTCTTGCCCGCGAGCGTGTCGCGGATGCCCTGCATACGCTCGTTGTGGTTGGCCGCGGCCGCGCCGCCAGACTGGATGCAGACCGTGCCGCCCTTGGGCTTGATACCCATGACGAGCTTCGCGATGTTGACGCCGATGTCATAATTGTGCGTGCCGACATAGGCGGCGCGCAAACCCTTGTCCTGGGGCAAGAGGTCCGAGTCCCAGGTGAGCACGGGGATCTTGTTGGCGGCGGCATCCTTGAGCGCGTTGGCGATCGCCGGTGCGTTGGCCGCGGACACTGCGATCCCGTCCACTTTCTTTGTCACGAGGTCGGCGACGATCTGCGCCTGCTCGTCGCCGCCGCCATGCTCGCCGGGGCCGATGTAGAGGCACTTGATGGCGCCCTTGAGCTCTTTCTCCGCTTTTTTGCAACCGGCGAGCGCCTGGTCGAAGAAGGGGTTGTTGGTGTTCTTAGGCACGAGCGCGAAGGTGTAGGGGTCAGCGGCCTGCGCCGAGGCGGATACAGCAAGCAGCGCGCCGGCGGCGACTGCGCCGGTCAACATCAGTTTCAACATTCTTTTCCTCCCAGTTTTGAATACGGCCCGTACAGGCCCTTTAGACGCGGCCCCCGATGGGGTTAGTCGCGTTTCGCTCCTCGAAGTTTCCCGAGGTAAACCGCTCCGATCAAAAACAAGCCGACAAACGAGCCCTGCCAATTCGAATCGACGCCCGCCATCAGAAGCGAATTGCGGATGACAAAGATCAGCGCCGCGCCGATGAAGGCGCCGTAGGCGCTAGCCTCGCCGCCCATCAAGTTTGCGCCGCCGATCACCGCGGCCGAAATGGCGAGGAGTTCGTAAGTTGCGCCAAGCGCGTTGATCGCCGAGCCGGCCCAGCCAACGGAAAGAATGGCGGCGAAAGCCGCGGTCAACGCGGAGAAGACATACACCTGCACCTTGATGCGGTTGACGGGAACTCCGGTCAACAGAGCGGCCTGTTCGTTTCCTCCGATCGCGAGCACGTGGCGACCCCAGCTCGTCATCTTGTAGACCACCGCCAGAAGAAACGTGAAGACGATGAGGAACAGGAGCGGATAGCTCAGCTCGAACTTCGGCGTGATGTGCCACGCGCCGCTGCCCAGCGCTTTGAAGGCCGGGCCACCAGGGCCGAACTTGTAGATCATGCGGTTTCCCGACAACACCACCGCGACAGACCGCGCGATCGCCAGCATGCCGAGCGTCGTCACGAAAGGGGAAAGGCCAAGATAGGCGATGATAATTCCGTTGATGAGCCCAGCGGCCCCTCCTGCGAGCAAACCGGCAATCACGGCGGCCCAAGCAGGATAGCCAGCTTCGAGCACGAGGCCGCACGAGACGGCGGTCAGACCCATGATCGAGCCGACCGACAGGTCGATGCCGCCGGTCGCGATCACCGCAGTCATGCCGAGCGCCATGATGCCAATGAAGGCGAAATTGCGCGTGGTGTTATAGAAATTTTCGGTCGTGGCGAAGGACTGCGGCTGCAGCCAACTCATCACGATGCAGATGATGATAAGCGCGACCGTCACCCAGAACGCTTGCGAACCCGTGAAACGCTGCCAGAAATTGTGCTGCTGGATGTCCAGCACCGATTCGATCGAGACGTGGGCCTGCGGCGCGTCGCTTGCCATTGGAAAGCTCCTCAGGCCGTGTGGATGGCGCCAGTGATCAAGCCGGTCACTTCTTCCGGGCTTGTCGCCTTGATCGGCTTGTCGGCAACCTTGTTCCCGCGCCGCATCACCATGACCCGATCGCAGACGGCGAATACGTCCGGCATACGATGGCTGATAAGGATGATCGCCATGCCGGCGTCCTTCAGCCGCCGGATAAGGTCCAACACCTCAGCCACCTGCCTCACCGAGATCGCGGCGGTCGGCTCGTCCATCAAGACGAGCCGCGCCTTCGACAGTCGCGTGCGGGCGATGGCCACAGCCTGGCGTTGCCCGCCCGACATCTGGCGCACGAGGTCGCGCGGCCTTGTTTCGGACTTGAGCTCACCAAACAACTCGCCGGCGCGCTTGGCCATGGCCTTGTGGTCGAGCCAGCGGAACGGACCGGCGCCGCGCTTGATTTCACGCCCCAAAAAAACGTTGGCCGCGGCAGACAGATTGTTGCAGAGCGCCAGATCCTGGTAGACGACCTCGATCCCCTTCTCGCGCGCTTCGACCGGCTTGTGAAAGTGGACCGCTTCGCCGCTGAGACGGATCTCGCCATGCGTCGGGGGAAAGTTGCCGGCAATGACCTTGACCAGGGTCGATTTGCCGGCGCCGTTGTCGCCCATCAGGCCCAACACCTCGCCGGCCTCGAGCGCCATGTCGACTTCGTTCAGCGCGTGGATCGCGCCGAAATGCTTCGACACCGCGTTCAATTCAAGAATCGCCAAACCGGCTTCCTCCCCTGCGCATGCAGCGCCGCCAGGCGGTCGGTGCGTTCCGGCCGCATTTATCTACTCTTTCTGGCATGTCAGCTTCGGATAAATCGGAGCGACGCGCAAGCTGAAAAGAGGCTAGCTGAGCGGCGCCTCTCCGGTCAGCCTTAGGGGGCGAGCGCCGGCGTCTCTTCGACACAGTGGCGCAGCCAGACCATGCCGCCTTCCAGAGTCCTCGCAGCCAATCAGTCGGAGCGCCTGTCCAACGCCCGGGCGTTCGCCGTTTGCGCTGTCATAGTCGACGATGCTTTGCGCGCCCGCCACGCCGTCGACCGCCGGGTAAATGAGAGTGCTGAACTCATCGATCAGTCGATGTTTGAGAAAGGCGCCGTTGATCTTGCCGCCGCCCTCGAGAAGGAGCTTCTTGACGCCGAAAACACTGGCAAGCTGCGCCATCGCGCCGGGAGGTCCTCGCCCTTGGAACCCGCGAAAATATAGGAGGCGCCATCCTCGCGGAGCTCGGCCAGATAAGCGTCCGAGACCTGCTCCCCGAGCACCGCGACGACGTGATCGCCCCCGACATTGTCCTGGCCATAGTGGACGCGGCCGGAGGGATCGATGGCGACGGCAAGGTTCCTGCCGTTCCTTTCTCGCGCGCTAGCGGCGAAGCGGCGGCGACGGATCGTTCACGCCCCTTGGCCATTTCCGCCATGGTTTTCCGGCCCACGATCCACCCCTCGGCCCCCGAGCGGTCGTGAATGGCTTCATAGTGTCCGCGCAACGCGTCGACCGACACGCCGGCGGCAGGCCGGGTGAAACGGCTCGGATGCAGGCCGCCGTCGAGAGAGGTTCCCATATGGCAGATGATGGTGGGGCGCATGAGGAAGGGACTCTACGATTGCGCCGGCGTGGTCAACACCAGGGCGCACTCCCGTCGGTCGCTCGCCTTGATCTCCGCGTAGATCGCGTCAGGAGCGATATCGAGGCCGCCGGGCCAGCACACAGCCCCGAGTGCAACGAAAGCGTGGGTTGAAGGCTTCGGAATCAGTCAAGGCCGCGAAAACACCCGCGTTCGGGGAGGCAACAAACCCCGACATGTCAACAACCCCTTCGAGGCCGTCAAGGAAGCGGACGCGGAGTCGATAGTCTCGCAAGGCTTCGACGCTCACCACGCGCCAGGGCATGACTGGCCGAACCGTAGGCGCTAGGTCAGCGGCGGAATTGTCTTCGGCGACTGGTTGCGGTCGCATAAGTCCCAATCCTCCATAAGTTCGGCACGGTGCTCTTGCGCCCGCTCAAGCATAAGGGCCATTGCTCGGCGTGGTAAGCCGCCGTCTATGACTTGCAGGGTCCGAATGTCGACGACCGCCTCGTACTCCGTGTAGAGCGCATGAAAATGCGGCGGCGCGTGGTGCTTCCAAAACATTTGGTTCAGGATCCGTAAAATGCGCTGATGGTCGGCCCCTCACCGCCACATCGCCCGCATGCGCGCCTGAAGATCGACCCGCGGGCCGTCGCTCGCCGCGCGCGCCGGCGAGGCCCCGGCTTCGGGCCAGGTCTGTCGGTCAAAGTGCTTCAACAGCGGCGGCGGAATGAAGCGTGTGCGGGCCGCATACACGCTGCGGTCGCCATTCCTGGGCTGCCCGTGGACATAGAAGCGCTGCGGCACGACGAGCGCGAGCTCGTCTTTCGCCCGCGTCATCGCGACATAGAGCAGACGGCGCTCCTCCTCGATCTCCTCAGACGAGCCGGTGGCGAGGTCGGAGGGAATGCAGCCATCGACGCAGTTCAGGACGAACACGGAGCGCCATTCCTGCCCCTTGGCCGAATGGATCGTCGAAAGGATGAGATAGTCCTCATCCCTTAGTGGCGGCCCCGCTTCGTCGCTGGTCGTGTCCGGCGGATCGAGCGCGAGTTCGCTCAAGAATCGCTCGCGCGACGGGAACGAGGCGGCGATGCGCTCGAGCGCTTCGAGATCGCCCATCCGGACGCGCGCATCGTCGTAGCGCGTCTCCATGAGCGGGCCGAGCCATGCGACGGCGTCGGCGATCTCCGCCGGCCACGGCGCGGCGCGCGACGCGAGCCTTCGCATGAGGAGGGCGAAAGCGGGAAAGCCATCCCGCGCTCTCGCCGGCGTCGCCAGCGCCGCCATGGTCGCGAAGCCGTCGTCGGCCGACGCGGCGGCGACGATGGTCTCCGCCACCTTTGGCCCGACACCAGGCAAGAGCTGGGCGACGCGAAAGCCCGCGACCCGATCGCGCGGATTTTCGGCAAAGCGCATGAGCGCGACAGCGTCCTTGACATGCGCGGCGTCGAGGAACTTCAAGCCGCCGAATTTGACGAACGGCACATTGCGGCGAGTGAGTTCGAGTTCGAGCGCCGCGCTATGGTGGGAGGTGCGAAACAGCACTGCTTGGGCCTTGAGCGAGGCCCCCGCCTCGCGATTGGCGAGTACGCTCGTGGCGACGAAGCGCGCCTGGTCGGCGTCGTCCAGAACCGTGACC
>DATCEJ010000302.1:0-3990 GCA_036510135.1 Roseiarcus sp.
GAGACATGCACCATCGCGGGGATGTCCCACTCCACCATCTTCTCATAGATTGGATACCAGTGCCGGTCGGT
Organism: Roseiarcus sp.; assembly: GCA_036510135.1. Taxonomy (GTDB): domain Bacteria; phylum Pseudomonadota; class Alphaproteobacteria; order Rhizobiales; family Beijerinckiaceae; genus Roseiarcus. Next base: position 72 of record DATCEJ010000302.1, read on the forward strand.
CAGCGGCGGGCTCGTCCAGTGGCCGCCGGACGGATCGGGGTTGAGATTGATGGCGACGAAGCCATAGTCCCTGATGCATTTTTCGAGTTCCGGAATACAGGTCTTCGGATCGACGCCGGGGCTTTGCGGCAGCATCGCCGCGCCGATGAAATGGTCCGGAAATAATTGGGAGACGCGGAAGCAGAGCTCGTTGCAGATCGAGGCCCAGGTCGAACTCACGGCGAAATCGCCGATGTGATGGGCCATGAAGCTGGCGCGTGGGCTGAAGACCGTCAGATCGCAGCCGCGCTCCTTCATCAGGCGCAACTGGTTCGCCTCGATCGACTCGCGAAGCTCATCGTCGCTGATTGTGAGGTCCGCGACCCTGGGCGCCTGGGCCGGGTCCTTGATGCCGGCGATCTGCCGGTTGCGCCACGCCTCCAACGCCTTGGGAGCGGTCGTGTAATGCCCGTGGCAATCGATGATCATGGCGCTCCTCCCGCGAGCCAAGCGCACCTTCTAGCGCAGAAGAGGAGGCTGTGCCCGGGCGAATCCCCTCGGAGATCGCGCTCCCCGTCAGAACGGATTCCAGGTCGCCCGCTGGGTGAACTTGAGATAATTGAGGTTGATTCCGAGACGCCAGCCCAATCCGGTGCGGATGGGAACCACGACGACGCCCTTGGCGCCAACCGCGGTGAAGCCCAGGCCGCCGATAAAATAGGCCGAGCCGTCCAATCCCCCGAAGCGATCAAAAATCGCTCCGGTGTCCGGCAGATTGTAGACCAGCATCATGGTCCGATCGCCGTCGGCGCCGGCGTCAAAGCCGATCGACGGTCCTTGCCAAAAGATCGGCTGGTGGCCGGCGTTGCGCGTATACATTTTGCCTTCGCCGAATCTGAGGCCGCCCACGAACGCGCCGGAGGCCTCCTGACCAAGGATATACGCATTGGGCAGGCCCCAACGCTTGCCTGCCTCCTGAACCCCATCGGCCAGCCCACGCGACACGGCGCCAAAAAACCGCTGGCCGTCGGTGACGACCTCTTCGGGAGAAAACTGCTCCAGCGCCTCGGCCTTCGCTGGCGTGGCGATTGCGACGGCGCCGGTCGCGGCGACGGTCAGAAGCTCTCGGCGAGAGATGGTCCTCATTGCGACATCCTTCGAGGCGGCCAAGCTCAATTGTGTTGCCGCGCCGGCGCAGCGGCGCTTACGGATGGTCAATCATCGCCCAGCGAGGTTGACAGAAAATTAATGATGGCCGGATTTTCGCCTGCTCGGCGTTTCCGAGGGGGATCGCAGAAAGGATACGCGCCGCGCGAAAGCCTTCTGTTGGTCACCCTTCGGGCGTCAAAGACCTTCGCGCTCGTTGACCGGCAATCGGGCGCGCCGTTGGGATCCCGACACGCGGCGCCTCGCCGAAGAGGCGGGTCTAGTCCATGACCTGGACGATGCGATTGTTGCTGAGGTCGATAATGGAGCGATGGCCGTTGACGATCGCCGTCCCATAGCCCGGCCGATCGGACATTGGGGCAGGGGTGACGTTGCTCGGGAGCGTATTGCCTTCAGCCGCCCCGCCGACAATCGTGACGCGCGGACCGTTTCCTATGGCTCCAGTATCCAAAGCCGACGAGGCCGGTTTGCCGGACTTTGCGGCCGGAGGCGCCCAGCCGGGCGGGTTGTATACGCCCTTTAATTGATCCTGAGCGTAACCCGAAGACCCCATCGCCAGCAGAGCGACACAGAAAAGAACAAGTGCGCGCATCACGCCCTCCGCTGTGCGAACCCTCGATCGCGCGCGCACGAAACCACGGCGCCGGCTCTGAGGGGCTTTACCCGAAACTTTAGCAGGCGGCCGCGATGAAGGCCAGGATCGACGCCCGCCGGATACGCGGTCAGTCAGAGATGGGATAGCCAGACGTCGAGCACCGCGCAGCGGCTCTCTTCAAGCACCACGCGCAGACCCTCCGCGACCGCGGCCTCGACGTCTTGCGGACGCTTGACCACCCGCGCGTAGGCGCCTCCCGCGGCAGCGGCGATGCCCGAATAGTCGGGCGGCGGATCGAAGCTCAAATCCAGATCCTTGGCGCGGCTGGCGAATCCGTCCGGATGAACGGCAAGCGCGGAGAACCTGGGCGCGTTCCAGCCGCGATTGTTATAAATGATCTGCAGGAACGGCGTGCCGTAGCGCCGCGCCATCCAGTGCACGGCGGACGGCGCGGAAAACATGTAGGAGCCGTCGCCGGTGAGGGCGACGAAGGTCTTGCCAGGCGCGGCCAATTTCATGCCGATCGCCGCGCCGCCGGTCCAGCCGAGCGAGCCGCCGCCGCTCGCGAACATCGTGCCCGCAAGCTCGCGCGCCATGTGATCGCAGATCGCCGGATAATTGGTGATGCCTTCATTGAGCACGATCGCCTCGAGCCCCACCTGACGGCGCACGCAGGCGGTCAGATATTCCGGCGTGATCACATCGCCGCCTGGCTCCTCGAGGCGGTCGAGCCCGGCCTTCCGCTCTCGATGACGCTCCGCGTAGTGACGGCGCCGGCGTTCCGCGGCTTCCTCGTCAATCTCGACGCGATCGAGGCGGCCGTTCAACTGCGCAAAGGCGGTCGCCGCATCGGCCCGGTAACATTGCCGAGCCTTGATGGACCAGAGCGGCGTCGATTGCTTGAGCGGATCGACGTCGATGATGGCGATCGCCGCGCCATCGCTTGGCTTGCTGACCGTAGGAATCCACGGCACGTCGCTATCGACGACCAGAATGAAATCGGCTTCTGCCAAAGCGCGATTCTGGAACGGATGGTTCCAATGATTGCCCTGGTACAGCGGATCGCTGTGGGGATAGTTGACGTAACTCGGCACGGATTCCAGCACGCCCACGCCAAGCCGCCCGCAAAAGCGAACGAGCTCGGTAACAGCGGCGGGATTGCGGCCGACATGAGAGGTGACGATGAGCGGCCGCGCGGCCTTTTGGAAGGCGCCGACCAGGCTCGCGACGGCGGCCTCGGCGAGCGGAATCGGTGCGATCGGGGGCCATTCAGCGACGTCAATCGAAACGCTCTTAGTTTCCGCCTCCATCACTTCACGGGCGCCAACCAGGTAGACCGGCCCCTTGGGATCGCTGTGGGCGAGTTGCAGCGATCGATGCACGATCTGCTTCACATTGCCCGCGTTGCGAAGCTCGTTGTCGTATTTCATATATTGGCGGACGATGCCGCGCTGATCGGGCACGTCCTGAATCCATTGGATGAATTCGTTGCGGCTGCCGGTCGCCTCGCCCTCCTGGGTGGACGGCGACAGGCCGGCGAACACGAACACCGGAATGCGCGCCTTCGCGGCGTTGTGAACCGCTCCTCCCAACGACTGCGTGCCGCAATCGACGTGGACCACGACGGCCTGCGCGCGCCCGGTCAATTGCGCGTAACCGTGGGCGCAGGTCATCGCGACCATTTCGTGCGGACAGGTGACGACGGCGGGGATTGATCGGCCCAGGGATCGCGCTTCGGCGATCGCCTCAATGAGAGCGGGATGGTCGCTGCCGAAATTGGCGAAGATATAAGAGACGCCAGCTTCCTGTAGCGCCTCGAGCATCGCCGCGCTCGCGGTAACCATTCAATTCCCTCCCGATCCCGTGCGTCGCTAGAAGCTGGCGCTCGACCGTCGCGTCACCTTCCGGGATTCTGGCCTTTGAATTTCGTCGCGAGTTGATCTGCGCCCCTCGCCAAGAGTCCGATGTCGGAGCCGACCGCCGCGAACAGGCAGCCACGGTCGATATAGTGCTGGGCGAGTTCGGCGTCGCCGGTCAAGATCCCCGGCGCGCAGCCGGCGTTCTTGATGCGCGGAATCATGTCGTCGATGATCTTGATGACTTCGGGATGCGTGGGCTGGCCGAGATAGCCCAAGGCGGCCGAGAGGTCGCCTGGGCCTATGAACACGCCGTCGACGC
>DATCEJ010000303.1:0-5288 GCA_036510135.1 Roseiarcus sp.
AAAAATCGACAATTTCTTGCCAAGCGGGCCGGGTCCTGGTATTGTTTTTCAGAAATACCGATAGACCCGGCTCGCACTTCTCATGGGGCGACGCGCGACCGGGACCGCGGCGTTAAGAGCACGGAACGACGCTTGCGAATTGTGACAGGTTTTGGCGCCCAACGCCTTGAAAAGGCTCGACCGGCGCCAAAACCGCCACGGCGAGGCCCAGCGTGGCCGCAGGCTTTAAAGGCGCCAGCGGTTTGGCGAATTCCGTATTGGTCTAGAGATCTTTGACCAGTCTGAGCGCATCGTAGATCGCCGCATGCGTGTTTCGCGCGGCCACCGCATCGCCGATGCGGAACAGCTGAAATCGCCCGTCTTCGTTGTCAATTCGCGATTGCGGCCGGCCGGCGATCAAATCTCCATAGTCAACGGCGCCAAGGTTCGTTGAGGCAGGCTTGAGCTCGAAATAAAGCTCGTCGAGAGGCCGCGTGCCATGGTTCACAACGACCTGGTCCACGCGACGCTCCTGGGCGACTGCGCCATAATCGCTTCCGACCGTCGCCAGCAACTGGTTGCCGTCACGGCGAACGGACGCCAACCGAAACGTAACGGTGAAAGTCACATCGCGCTTCTGCAGGGAGCGCATGTAGGGAACAAGGTTCATGCCCATGACCTCCGGCGCGAAGGAGCGGTCGGGCGTCATGATCTCAACCTTGCCCCCTGCCCCGGCGATGACCTCCGCCGCCTGCAGGGCGGCGTGATCGCCGGCATCGTCGAATATGATGACATTCGAGCCCGGCTTCACTTCTCCCGAGATGATCTCCCACGATGAGACGACGAGTTCGTTGCCGCTCGCAAGAACTTCCGTATGCGGCACGCCGCCGGTCGCGATGATGACGATGTCGGGCGATTCCGCGACAACGACGCCCGCCTCCGCCCAGGCGCCAAAATGAAATTGGACGCCTCTCGTCCTACATTGCTCCATTCGCCAGTCGATGATTCCAATCATTTCCTTGCGCCGTGGGCTCCTGGATGTGAGCCTCACCTGCCCGCCTGGCTCGTCGGCCGCTTCGAAGACGACGACGTCATGCCCGCGTTCCGAAGCGACGCGCGCGGCCTCCAGGCCGCCGGGGCCCGCGCCAACCACGACAACCCTCTTCCGCCCGCCGGCCTTGGCGATCTCATGGGGCATCGTGGTTTCCCGGCCCGTGGCGGCGTTGTGTATGCAGTAGGCGGCGCCGCCCTGGTAGATGCGATCGAGGCAGTAGTTGGCCCCGACGCAGGGTCTGATGTCGCCCTCGCGTTTCTCCACGATCTTCCGCACGATATGCGGATCCGTCATATGAGCGCGCGTCATGCCGATGAGGTCGACTTTACCCGCCGCTATGGCGTGCCGTGCGGTAGCGACGTCCTGAACCCGCGCGGCGTGGAAAGTCGGGAAGTTGGTGGCGGCCCTGATTTCGCCGGCGAAATCCAGGTGCGGCGCGCTTGGCATTCCTTGGATAGGAATGACGTCCGTCAGACCGGCGTCGGTGTCGATATGTCCCCTGACAACGTTGAGGAAGTCAATCAGGCCGCTGTCTTTCAGGCGCCTGGAAATCTCCAGGCCGCCTTCTTTGCCGATCCCGCCCTCGAGCAGTTCGTCGCCGGTGTAGCGCACACCGATGATGAACTCCTCGCCAATCCGCCGGCGCATGGCGCGCAACACCTCGAAGGTGAAGCGAAGACGGTTGTCGAGCGAACCGCCGTACGGGGGATCGAGCGCGTTGGTCAGCGGCGACCAGAACTGATCCATCAAATGTCCGTAGGCTTGGATCTCCAGCCCGTCGAGCCCCGCCTCTTTCACGCGCTCGGCAGCGTCGACGTAATCTTTGAGGATGCGCTCGATGTCCCAGTCTTCCAGCTTTTTCGGGAATGAGCGGTGCGCGGCTTCCCGATGGTGAGACGGCGAGACGACCGGCAGCCAATCGGCCTTATCCCATCGCGTCCTGCGCCCCAGATGGGTGAGCTGGATCATGACGGCTGCGCCGTGCTCATGACACGCGTCGGCGAGCCGCTTCAGCCAGGGAACCACCTCGTCCTTATAGGCGAGGATATTATTGAAAACGGGAGGGCTGTCCGGCGACACGGCCGCGGAGCCCGCGGTCATCGTCATCGCAACGCCGGCCTTTGCGCGCTCGACGTGATAGGCGCGATACAGATCCTTCGGCATCCCATCTTCTGGATAGGCCGGTTCATGCGCAGTGATAATGATCCTGTTACGCAGCGTGAGGTGCTTGAGCCGATAGGGCTGAAGAAGAGGGTCGGCCGACACTGGAGCGCTCTCCGAACCGCGTTGCAATGAAGGTTGATATCAAATCGCAGGAGACCTCGTTTGGAAATTACCTCAGGCCCGTAACCTGAAGCAGGTCGCCTCTCGAGCTAACCCGGAGCGAGATTGAGCTCTGCTCACGACACCGAAACGAATGTCACGGACCCATATCGATACCGTCTGAGAGCAGCAAGACGTAAGTGCTTCCGCGGATGTAGCTTCGCTTCCAATCGAGCGCCCGCCTCCAGCAGACCCCCGTCGGCGCCTACACTTACGCGGAAGAGGCCCGATCTGCCTCGGCTTTCGCCTTCTTATTCGCACCCGCGACCGCTTCGTCGCCGGCGGTCGCGGCAGCGGCGCGTTGAGCGCATTTCACACGGAATTCTTCGACCTCCGCCTGTGTCAAATGCTCAATCCCTATGAATGCGTTCTGAGAGGCGCTGGCGCGGATCAATTCATCCAACTTGGCCTGAATGGCGGCTCCATCGCGGTTCTGGGTATTCTGGATCAGAAACACCATCAGGAAAGTCACGATCGTTGTCCCGGTATTTATGACCAGTTGCCAGGTATCAGAGAAGTGGAAGAAGGGCCCGCTCACTGCCCAGATGATCACGACCACGCAGCAGATAAGGAACGTCGTCGGCGCGCCGGCTGCGCGGGCGACCGCGTTTGACGCGGTTGTGAACATTCGATCAAGACTCATTTTGTTCACCCGTGTCAGGCGATGAAACGAAAGAGGCTTCATCGCGTTAGTATGTATGAATTCCTCCGCAATCCTCCGTCCACACTTCGTGTGCTTCCCGCTGAATGCCGAGGAACATCTCAGTATGGTCAGCGGTCGCCGAGCGGAACCCACAATCTAAAGAATGGCCGAGGTCCTTTCGCTAATCATCTCGAAAAAATGGCCCATGTCAAAGGCCTGATCTTGGCTGACGATCGGCAAGTGCGGGTAATGCAAAGCCCCGTACGGCGTGGCGCAATATGACCTGATCGTCATAGGCAGCGGCCCAGGGGGCGCCTCGGCAAGCACATCCCGATCAGCGGCACCGCGCATCAGACGGGCACCGCGCGTTTCGGTTCGGATCCCGCCAACTCAGTACTCGACCTCGACTCTCGCGCCCACGAGTTGGACAATCTTTATGTCGCAGACGCGAGCTTTTTTCCCTCGATCTGCGCCGTCAATCCGACCCTTCCCTTACAATCATCGCCAACGCGCTGCGGGTCGCCGCGCATTGTCATGGTCCGCTACTGCATGGTGACGGCGTTGCTGTGGAAACAGTTCTGGAAGCCAGGCGATTTCTGGCGTCCCAATCAAAGCAAGGGGCGCGATCTGCTCTGGGATTTCCTCAAAAACTTGTCGCTTGCGGGCGGCTTCCTGGTGTTGATCGTGGGCTCGCAGGGGTCGCTGAGCACGTTTGTCGCGCACCCCGTCGCTTCCTCCCACCCATACGCGCAAGAGGACCACCCATGACGAACTCCGGTCCCCGGCCGACAATCGGGTATTGGCATCTCTGGACCGACGAGCACGGCGTCAGTCGTCAGAATCGCTGCGAGCTGACTGAGTTTGAACTCAAGGGGTTGGCCCGGCCGATCCCCAGTGGGCGACAAACAGCCTCTGAGCGCGGCCACGACGGTGTTCACTGTCCAGCCCGTCGGTTGGGTTGGCGACTGGCACGAAAACCCGGGTCCTCAGTGGATCGTGCCCCTCTCAGGGCGCTGGTGGGTCGAAGCGATGGACGGAAAGCGCGTCGAAATGGGCCCGGGAGGCCTGTCCTTCGGCGAGGACCAGGCCTGCGAACCGACAAGCGACGGACGCAGGGGGCGCCGCTCCGGCACAATTGGCGACGAAGCCGCGGTGCTCATGACGGTTCAGGTCCATGTGCCGCCGATCCGCAGACCCTGCCACTCTCGATGAGCCCCTACGAGATCATAGAACCGGGCTTCAATGCGCTGGTTCTATCGAACGCCTAGCTGCTGACGCTGGGCGAGGATTTTGCCTGGGCGGAGGGGCCGGTGTGGTTCGCCGACGCCAACCAACTTCTCGTCAGCGATCTGCCAAACGACCGCATTTGCGCTGGACCGAAAGTGGCGGTCTGAGCGTTTTCCGCCAACCCTCCAGCTTCGCCAATGCCATACGCGCGACCGGCAAGGCGGCTCATCGGATGCTCGCATCAGCATCGCTGTATTGTGCGCACGGAGCTCGACGGCACAGTGACCGTATTGGCCGACCGGTATCAGGGGCGACGGCTCAACGGACCTAACGACGTAGTCCTGCGAAGCGACGACACGATCCGGTTCACGGACCTCATTATGGCGGCGGCGCCGACTATGAAGGCGGAAAGCATACGCCGGAACAGCCGCCCCGGGTTTACCGGCTCGATCCCGGTACGGGAAAATTGTCCGTTGTCGCCGACGATTCCGCGGGTCCCAATGGCCTCTGTTTCTCGCCGGACAAAAAGCGACTGTATATCGCTGAAAGCGGGGCTCAATTTGCGATCGACCCCGAAAGACACATCCGCGTATTTGATCTCGGGGATGACGGACGCCTCAGCCACGGCCGCGTGTTTCACACAGTTTCTCCCGGCTACACGGATGGTTTTCGCTGCGACGAGGACGGCCGCATCTGGACGAGCGCCGGGGACGGCGTCCACTGCGTCAGCGCCGAAGGCGCGCTCCTTGAAAAGATTCCGACCGGGACCACGGTGGCCAATCTCGCTTTTGGCGGGCGCAATTTTTCGCGCCTCTTCCTCTGCGCTTCCCATAGCCTGATGGCGATCTACACCAACGTCCGCGGCGCGCAACGGCCATGATCGGCGCGGCATATGCGCTTCGTCTCGACCGTATCGGCCTCAACGTCTGGGACCTGGCCACGATGGTCGCCTTCTATACCGGCGCGCTCGGTTTCGAGGCGCGATCTCAGAACGAAGACGCCGCGCTCGCCTCTTTGCTGGGAACAAGCCGCGTGAGGAAGGCCGTTTTAATGCGCGGCAAG
>DATCEJ010000304.1:0-2258 GCA_036510135.1 Roseiarcus sp.
CCGAAGCCGCCGACCGCGGCTTCTGCCGGACGATCGCTGCCACAGCCTACCATCTAGCCGGGTTCTCGGCCGTCGCCTATTCGCTCTTCAACGAGGCGGCGGGTGACCTAAATTTGACGCCGGGTGAGATGGCGGTGATGAGGTTGGTCCTCCGCGACCTTGATGGACTTCGAGCCTTCGTGCGCGGCTGGCTCACCGACGACGCCCATGGCGACGACCGGCTCTCTGCTGAGCTGTCCGGCGAGGATGCCGATGTCGACGAAATCCTCGCGACAATCATCAATACCACCATCTGTCGAGCGTTAGCCTTCTTCGATTTCGCGTTGGAGACCTGCGAAGAGGAACCTCTCGAGGTGGCGCGTTCGCTTCTCACAACGGCCGTCAGCCTAGCCAACAATTCGGAAAATGTGCCACTATGGTGGATCACCAATCTGTGCCGTCATCTGATTGACGACCTCTGGCAACATTCGCTGCACAAGAACCTTCCGATGGAGCCGCCCGAGGGCGGGGCCGAGAACTATCCTGATCTGCGACGATTGTTTATCGGGTCGCTCTACGCTCGGAAGAATTCCGAGGTGGAGCTGTGGCCTTCGCAGCGTGAGGCGGCGCGCCGGTCGACGGACGTCAAGGATGACCTGGTCGTCGCCCTCCCCACCAGCGCCGGGAAAACCCGTGTTGCTGAGATCGCGGCGCTGATGACGTTGTCCTCGGCGCGACGAGTTCTCATCGTGACGCCGTTGCGAGCCCTTTCGGCCCAGACGGAACGATCGTTTCGTAAGACCTTCGCGCCGCTCGGATTCAGCGTGTCGTCACTATATGGCGCGAGTGGGCTTTCGGCCGGTGATGAGGACGCGCTTCGGTCCCGGGAGATCCTTATAGCCACGCCGGAAAAACTCGATTTTGCGCTGAGAAGCGATCCGAGCCTGATCAACGACGTCGGGCTGATAGTGCTCGACGAAGGCCATATGATCGGGCCGAGCGAGCGTGAAATTCGGTACGAGACTTTGGTGCAGCGATTGTTGCGCCGCGCTGACTCGGGCGACCGACGTATCGTCTGCCTCTCGGCGATCCTCCCGAGTGGCGACGAGCTCGACGATCTGACGGCGTGGATTCGGGCGGACGAGCCAGGCGAAGCTGTACGTTCAGACTGGCGGCCAACACGCCAGCGGTTTGGAATGCTGGCGTGGCGCGCGCGCGACGCGCGGCTGACTCTGGATCTGACCAACAACGGCCCGTTCCTGGATCAATTCGTGGTTCAAAAGTCTCCACGCGGCCGCGAGAACAAGCCCTATCCTCGAAAGACGTCTCATCTGGCCCTATTCGCAGCCTGGGAGTTTGCGGCCCAGGGCAAACGAACACTAATCTTCTCGACGCAAGCTAACTGGGTCGAGGGGTACGGTAAGCAAGTCGTCGACCTTTGCAAACGCGGCTATTTGGATTCGCTTCTGGATGATGAAGCATCGATCGCTCGGGCGCTCGAGGTCGGCAAGGAATGGCTCGGTGAAAGTCATCCGGCGGTGGCGAGCCTCAAAGCCGGCGTCGCCATTCACCACGGACGCCTCCCCAGCCCTTTCCTGCGGGAGTTGGAAGTCCTGCTGTCGGAGGGCATCCTCAAGGTCATCGTTGCATCGCCAACGCTCTCGCAGGGGCTCAATCTCAACGCCGCGGTACTGCTCGTCCCGGCCCTGTACCGAGCAGGCAAACTCATCACGGGCGAGGAGTTCGCCAATGTCGCCGGCCGCGCCGGTCGTGCGTTCGTCGACGTGGAAGGGCTCATCGTCCACGTCATGTTCGATCGAGTTAATTGGCGGGGTGGAGAATGGCGCGAATTAGTGGCCTCGTCGAAGGCGCGAACGCTAAAGAGCGGACTGATCCAGATCGTCGCGGAGATTCTTGAACGCTTGGCTCGCGAGGGCGTGCTGGCTCGCGCCGACGCATGGGAATATCTCGCCAACGCCCGCGAGTCCTGGAAGTCCCCGGCAGAAGAAGTTGCGCTCGCCGCTCAGTTTGCGCCGCCGTCTGGACACGGAGCTGAGCCGGATGACGAGGCGGGAGAAGACGAGGAGGAACACATCGACGAGGAACCGCTTTCGGAGCTCGTTGAGCGCCTTGATGCAACGGTCTTTGGTTTGGTGGAGGCGCTCGATGCCGACCGTGCCGACCTGCCCAAGCTTCTCGACGAAGCGCTAAAAGGATCGCTCTGGGCGCGGCAGATAGCTCGGGAAGGGGAAGGCATCGAGGCACGCCACCGCAGAGTG
>DATCEJ010000305.1:0-5076 GCA_036510135.1 Roseiarcus sp.
GGCCTTGATGCGCCCCCACAGGGCCTTCACCTCGTCAGGGCTGAGGGCCTTGGCGTCTCCGAAGACATGAGGATGTCGGCGCACGAGTTTGGCCGTAATGGCTTCGACGACGCCGCCGAAATCAAACAGGCCCGCCTCTTCCGCCATCCGGGCGTGAAAGACGACCTGCAACAGAAGGTCGCCAAGCTCCTCGCGCAGATCTTCGGTCGCTTCGCGCTCGATCGCGTCGGCGACCTCGTAAGCCTCCTCAATGGTGAAAGGCGCGATGGAGGCGAAGGTCTGCTCGATGTCCCACGGGCAGCCGTGAACAGGATCGCGGAGCGCCGCCATGATGTCGATGAGGCGAAGAATGTCGCGGGAGGGCTGCATGCCGGGCCAACAGTCTGCAAACGGAATGAAAGGACTATTGGACGCCGGCAGGAGCGCCGCGAAGGCGCTCCTGATCGTGGCTCGGGGATGGTTTAGACCGAGAGCGAAATCGCCTCGCGGCCTTTGGGCGTGTCCACCACGCGCATCGTCACCTGCTGGCCTTCGGCCAAGTGCGCAATGCCGGCCGGACCCAAGACCGAGATGTGCACGAACACGTCCTTGCCGCCGTCGTCGCTGGCGACGAAACCAAACCCCTTGGCGTCGTCAAACCACTTCACCTTTCCGATGACCGAAACGGCGGTCGACGGATCAGGGGCGACCCGGCGAGGCGGTCGCATTCCATCGCTCGACGACGGCCTTTGCGGCCGTTCGACAATGCCAGCGGCGTCGACTTCGAGCACCCGCGTCACCTGGGCCCCCTTGGCGCCGGCGCCGACCTGGACGCGCAACTTGGCGCCAGCGGGGACAGCGTCATGGCCTGCGGCATGCAAGGCGTTGGCGTGCAGGAACGCGTCGCCCGCGCCGCCCGCCAACTCGACAAATCCGTAGCCTTTGTCCGCCTTGAACCATTTGACGACCGCATCGACCGGCGGCGCGCCGGAATCGACGGGCGCGGCGCCCCCGCCCATCGACGGGCCGCCAAAAGCACCGCTATCCGGTGCGCCCCCGAAGCTTCGACCCGGGCGGGGCCTCGACTCGTAAGGCATCGGCCCATCGTCATCGAACCCGCGCTTGCGAGGCGCCCTAAAGTCCTTACCCTTGCTCATGCTAGTCCCAAGTCCTCACCCAAAACGTCCTCACCCAAAACCTGTCGATAGGAGCGCATCGCGACCCCTTGTGATCCGCTGAATTTCAGCGAAACTCGCCTGCAACTTTCCGTGTGAACAGCCCTCGTCGATTGGACGCGAAATCCCAAAGTGTCCATCGACCCGCTCAAAGGCAGGCCCCCTCACGCAGCGGAGGGAACTCGGGAGATTTTCCAGCGCGCTTGTGCGCTTCGGAAGGCGAAGTGTGCTTCGCCACCGGCATACAAATAAAATACGGCGCGCGCATCATCGAATACCCGCCAGGCCGGTCGCAAACCATACACGGACCTTGCAACCGTAGACTAGCGCATTTTTATCGCCGTCGCCAGATGGTCCAGGCGGGGTCGATAAACTATTTGTTCATTTAACCTACTGCGTTAAGTGATTTATTACATCTGATTTGTCCTAAACCGCGGGGCGAGGCCAACCTCCAGTAGAGTCTGCTCTACCGCTCGCTTATTGCGGGTGCAGGGGGCTGAGGCGGGCGGCGACGAGCGGCGAGGCGTTCGGCTAAAGATCGACGAGCTCCAGCGACTTCGGCGCGCGCTCCTGAATGAAGGCGAAACGCGCTTCGGGCTTCGTGCCCATCAGCCGCTCAACCGCCTCGGCCGTCGAATCCTTCTCTTCCGCGATGATGGCGACACGCAGCAGAGTGCGCTTGGCCGGGTCCATCGTCGTATCGCGCAAGTCGCGCATCGGCATTTCGCCGAGGCCTTTGAACCGGCTGACCTCGATCGCGCCGCGGCCGGTGAATCCTGACTTCATCAATTCCGCTTTGTGCGCGTCATCGCGCGCATAGAGGGAGCGCGCGCCCTGGGTCAGACGGTAGAGCGGGGGGACGGCCAGATAAAGATGCCCCTCTTCAATCAGTTTCAGCGTCTGGCGGTAGAAGAAGGTGATCAGGAGCGAGGCGATATGAGCGCCGTCGACGTCCGCGTCGGTCATGATGATGATTTTGTCATAGCGGAGATCGGACGAGCGATAGTGCGCCCCGGCGCTGGCGCCGAGCGCCTGCATCAGATCGGAAAGCTGCTGATTTTGCGCGAGCTTATCGCGCGCCGCTGAGGCGACGTTGAGAATTTTGCCCCGCAGCGGCAATACGGCTTGCGACGCGCGATCCCGCGCCTGCTTGGCGGAACCGCCCGCCGAATCGCCCTCGACGATAAACAATTCAGAGCCTTGCGCCGACGAGTTCGTGCAATCGGCCAACTTGCCAGGTAGCCGCAGTTTGCGCACCGCGGTCTTGCGGGCGACCTCTTTCTCCATGCGGCGGCGAAGGCGCTCCTCGGCGCGCTCGATTCCCCAGTCGAGGAGCCTGGACGCCTGGCTCGGCGCCGCGGCAAGCCAGTGGTCGAAGGCGTCGCGGACGATGTTATCGACCAGGCGGGCGGCCTCGGCCGTTTGCAGCCGGCCCTTGTTCTGTCCCTGGAATTCAGGCTCGCGGATGAAGACCGAGATCAGCGCCGCGCAGCTCACCATGACGTCGTCGGTGGTCAGCGCCGCCGCGCGTTTGCCCTGACCGATACGGTCCGCATGATCCTTAAGCCCGCGCAGCAAGGCGGTGCGGAGGCCGGCTTCATGCGTGCCCCCGTCGGGGGTGGGGATCGTGTTGCAATAGGAATGAACGAAGCCGTCATCGCCGGCGAGCCAGGCGATCGCCCATTCGACCGAGCCATGCTTGCCCGCTTTGTCGACCCGGCCGGCGAAGACCTGGTCGGCCACGAGCGCCTGACCTTCGATGTCGGCTGCGAGGTAGTCTCGCAACCCGCCCGGAAAATGAAATGTCGCCTCCGCCGGGACTTTCGAGCCGTCGCCAATGAGCGCGGGCGCGCAATGCCAGCGGATCTCGACGCCGCCAAACAGATAGGCCTTCGAACGCGCCATCTTGAAAACGCGGGCGGGGTCGAAGCGCGCCTGAGCGCCGAAAATCTGCGGGTCGGGAAGAAAGCGCACTTTGGTGCCGCGGCGGTTCAACGTCTTGCCGACGATCGTGAGCTTGCTCGTCGGCTTGCCGCGTTCGAACGTCTGCCGATAGAGGGTCTGCGCGCGGGCGACCTCGACCTCGAGCTTCTCGGACAGCGCATTCACGACCGAGACGCCAACGCCGTGGAGGCCGCCGGAAGTCTCGTAGGCGCCGCTGTCGAATTTGCCGCCCGCGTGCAGCATGGTCATGATCACTTCGAGCGCGGACTTTTTGGGAAATTTGGGGTGGGGGTCGACCGGCATGCCGCGGCCGTTGTCGACCACGGCCAAATAGCCGCTGTCCTCGAGCGTGACCTCGATGAAGGTGGCGTGGCCCGCCACGGCTTCGTCCATCGAATTGTCGATCACTTCGGCAAAGAGATGATGCAGCGCGTTGGAGTCGGTCCCCCCGACATACATGCCCGGTCGACGGCGCACAGGCTCGAGCCCCTCGAGGACCTCGATCGAGGCGGCGGTGTAGTTCGCTTCGTCGGGCGTGCCGGTGCGCATGCCGGGCTTGCCTTTGACCGGTGTCGGTTTGCCGCGCTGAGGCGCTCCCGCGCCGAAAAGATCGTTCATGTCCTGTCACATTCCGGCGAATCGCGCCTGGTTCAAGCTATCACGGGCGGGGGAGAACGAAAATAGAACGCTCGCGTCCGCTGCGCAGTCGCCTGGGGAGAGCCGAGCGCTTTTGAAGGAAGAGGACGGCGATAAAACGCGGCGTCTCTCGTCGTTTCCAAGTTTGAGATTCGAGAGATCGTGGGGCGACGTCGCGGAGGATCCCTAACTCATGCTATGCGAAGCGACAAGCATGGGAGCGCAATATGTCAGATCGTCGAGAGCTGTACCGCAGCCCGAACGGCGATACCTGGTTCCTTGGCCGGGAGCCGGCGAACGGCCACGCCTTCATTATCCATCAACCCAACGCGCCTTCTGGCGGCCGTTTGTCACACATTGAAGTCGGCGCGTTCCTGAGGGAAGGGACGGGGCCTGAGCAACAGGCTCTGTTGCGGTTGGTAGGAACCCTGGTCGATGTTCCGCCGTACGCCGACCGGGCCTGAGGGAAAAGCGGCGTGAACGCCAGGGCTTGGGCCAAACCGCGGCGTTATCCAGCTTCTACATCCCTGTCAGCAAAGTGCGGGTCGCGGCGGTCACGTCCTTGTGGCGCATCAGCGCCTCGCCGACCAGGAACGCTTCCACCCCGGCCTTGGCGAGCCGCTTGCAGTCCGCGTGATCGGAGATGCCGCTTTCGGCGACCACAATCTTGCCCTTGCCCTGCGGAATTAGGGGCAAGAGTCGTTCGCACACCTCAAGCGACGTTTCGAACGTACGCAGGTTCCGATTGTTGACGCCGATCAGGCGCCCCTCGAGGGAAAGCGCGCGTTTGAGCTCATGCTCGTCATGCGTCTCGATCAGCACATCGAGGCCAAGATCATGGGCGGTCTTGTTGAGGGTTTTGGCGATCTCGTCATCGACGGCGGCCATGATGATGAGGATGCAGTCCGCGCCCCAGGCGCGCGCCTCCAGCACCTGATAGGCGTCGAACAGAAAATCCTTGCGCAGGATGGGGAGCGTCGTCGCCTTGCGCGCCTTCATCAGGTGCTCGGGCGCGCCCTGGAACGAGGGCGCGTCGGTCAGCACGGAGAGGCAGGACGCGCCGCCGGCCTGATAGGCCTTGGCGAGAGCGGCCGGGTCGAAATCCTCGCGGATGAGCCCCTTCGAAGGACTCGCCTTCTTGATCTCCGCGATCAGGCCGAAGCGACCCTCCTCGATCGCCCTTTGTAGCGCCTTGATGAATCCGCGCGGCGGCGACTGGCCATCGATCTCGCGCTCTAACGTCGCACGCGGCACCCTGACCTTGGCCTCGGCGATTTCACGGCGCTTGTAGCTTTCGATCTTTTTCAGGATGTCGGTCATAGGCGTTCCCGACTTTCGCTGT
>DATCEJ010000306.1:0-3463 GCA_036510135.1 Roseiarcus sp.
TATCGTCGAGACGACCGGGCTCGCCGATCCAGCGCCCGTGGCGCAAACCTTTTTCGTCGACGAGGACGTGAAACAGGCGGCGCGGCTCGACGCGGTGGTGACGGTCGCGGACGCCAAATGGCTCGCCCAGCGGCTGCGCGATGCGCCCGAAGCAAAGAACCAGATCGCCTTCGCCGACGTCATCATCCTCAACAAGACTGATCTCGTCAGCCCGGCCGAATTGCGGGAGGTCGAGGCGCGCATCCGGGCCATCAACCCCTACGCGGCGCTGCATCGGGCGAAGAAATGCGACGTCCCCCTTGCCGATGTGCTGGAGCGGCGCGCGTTCGATCTCGACCGAATCCTCGACATCGAACCCGACTTTCTCGTCCGCGAGGACGACCACGGCCATGATCACGACCACCACGACCACGATGGCGGCCATCATCATGGCCTCAAGCACTATCATGACGAGGACATGCAGTCGGTGGCGGTGAGACTCGATGGCGACGTCGATCCGGCCAAGTTCATGCCCTGGATCAATCGCCTTACCCAGGAGCAGGGCCCGAACATCCTGCGTTGCAAGGGCATTGTGGCGATGAAGGGCGACCCCAAGCGCTTCGTTTTCCAAGGCGTGCACATGATGCTTGATGGCGATTCGCAACGCGACTGGAGGCCTGACGAGAAACGGGAGTCTAAGGCCGTATTCATTGGCCGGGATCTCATGGAAGAGGAAATCCGCAACGGATTCCTGGCCTGCGCCGCTTGACGGCGCTATCACCCTCACCCCGAGCCTGTTGGCCGGATGAGGGGAACGATGACCGAAGCTGACAACGCGGCCTCTTCGCTGGCGCAGCACGCGCAGCTGTTCGACGCGGGCGCGCATGTCGTGGCGGCGGCGTTCGTCGATGGCGCCCCAACGCTGGCGCTGGCTGACGGCGTCGTGCTGATCGGCGATCCTCGGGAGCAAAAGCGCGTCGTTATCTACCCCGACGCGGCCATGCTGACAGCGATCAGCGACGGCAAGACGCTGCTTACCGGTGGCGACGATGGACGCGTCGTCGCAGTGCTAGCCGACGGGAGCGTTGAGGACATCGCCGACGAGAAGGGCCGGTGGATCGACGCTCTCGCGCTGCGCGGCAAGGCCTGCGCGTGGAGCGCCGGCAAGCAGGTGCGGGCGCGTGATGAAAGCGGGGCCATCAAGAGTTGGGCCGCGCCGACGACCGCGCGGGGCCTTGCTTTCCAGCGCAAGGGCTTTCGCCTCGCGGCGACCCATTACAATGGCGCAACGCTCTGGTTTCCGAAGGTCGAGGGCGCTCCTCAGACTGTTGAGTGGAAAGGCGCGCATCTCGACGTCACCTTCTCTCCCGACGGGCGTTTTCTCGTGACCTCAATGCAGGAGAACGCGCTGCACGGCTGGCGGCTTCAGGATTCGCGCAACATGCGCATGACCGGATATCCTGGGAAGACGCGCTCGATCTCCTGGTCGCACGACGGGCAATGGCTTGCGACCTCCGGCGCTGACGCCGCCGTGGTCTGGCCGTTCAAGGAGAAGGACGGGCCGATGGGCAAGGCCCCGCGCGAATGCGGCGTTCGCCAAGCGCGGGTGACCCAGGTGGCCTTTCATCCGAAGGCGCTGGTCCTCGCCATTGGCTACGCCGACGGCCTCGTGCTGCTCGTCCGCCTCGGCGACGCGGCCGAAATTCTTGTGCGCCATCCCGGTGACGGCGCGGTCAGCGCGCTTGGCTGGAATGCGACGGGCTCTCAGCTCCTGTTCGGTCTCGATTCCGGCGCGGCCGGGCTTCTGAGCCTGCCCGCCTGAAGTTGGACGCCGGGCTACCAGACGCTCGCGCACAAGTTTACGTGCGCTAATGATTCTAACGGCTTATACCCAATCTCTGAAGGGATGACTCGGATGGGGATTCCCGAATCGGCTGGGGTCTGATTCAAGGTGGCGAACAGAGGAGGTTCGCCATGCCGATTCCGCTCCGGGCTGATTTTGATGCGCAGATGGTGAGGTCTGCGGCCAAGCGGTCGAAGGACGGGCCGCAGGCCAGGCGGCTTTTGGCGCTGGGCGATTTACGACGGCGCGACACGCACCGGGGCGGCGAAGGTTGGCGGGGTGACGCTTCAGATCGTTCGCGATTGGGTGGTCAAATTCAACACCGATGGCCCCCAGGGTCTGCTTGATCGCAAGGCTCCGGGACCCCCGCCGCGGCTGAACGACGAGCATCGTGGGGCGCTGGCGGCGATCATCGAGAGCGGTCCAATCCCAGCGGTTCACGGCGTCGTGCGCTGGCGGATCGTCGATCTCTGTCAATGGATATACGAGGAATTCCGCGTCGTCGTCGCCAGGCGGACGTTGAGCCGGGGATTTCGAACGCAGAGAGCGCGGCGTGTTCGGCGAAAGCCTCTGCTGGCGATCCCCGGGCGAACAGCGTCGCCGAAGCCCATGCGGCGCGCGACGCCCGCAATGATCGCCCAGTCCGCACGGGCGTCGCCGGGCGCCGGTAGAGACGGCCGCTGCCGCGAGATGCGGCGCTCGGAAGTGGTGACCGCGCCGTCCTTCTCGCCCCAAGCCATCGCAGGCAGCGCGATATGGGCGAAGCGCATCGTGTCGGTGGCGACGAGCAGGTCGGAGACCACGACGAAAGGGCAGCCTTTGAGCGCCGCGGCGACCTTGTCAGCGTCCGGCATGGAATCGACCGGATTGGTCGCCATGATCCAAATCGCCTTAATGCGGCCGTCCGCGACGGCGCGGAACATGTCGACCGCCTTCAGACCCACCTTTTCGGCAACGCGGCGAACTCCAGAAGCGCCGAACGCGCTCGCGATCCGCAAGATTGTCGATCTCCACATGGGCCTCGAGCATGTTCGCGAGGCCCCCGACCTCGCGGCCGCCCATCGCGTTCGGCTGGCCGGTGATCGAGAAGGGCCGGCGCCGGGCTTGCCGATGCGGCCCGTCGCCAGGCGACAATTGATGATCGCATTGACCTTGTCCGTGCCGGACGAGGACTGGTTGACCCCTGGCTGTAAACCGTGACGGTCTTTTCCGTCGCGGCGAAGAGTTCGTAGAAGGCGCGCAGATCCTTGATCTGCAGGCCCGAAAGCTCCGCTGTCTTTGCAAGATCGCAGGGGCGCGCGGCGATCAACGCGGCCCCGAACCCGGTCGTATGCGCGTCGATATAGGCGCGATCGAGTGGCTCGTTGTCGGCAAGCCATGTCAGCAGTCCAGCGAATAGCGCCCGGTCGCCGTCGGCGCGGACCCGGCAAATGCAATTCCGCAATACCGCCTGCGCGTGCTGCGGCGGCAAGCGCCTGCGCAAGCTCGGCGAGGACGTAACGCGGACGATGGAGACGACGCCCCGGCGGTGGAAGGTGATCGAGACGGTGCGGGAAAAGTTCTCCTGCCGCGACTGCGAGACGATCAGCCAGTCGCCGGCGCCGTTCCATGTGATCCCGAGAGGATGGGCGGGTCCGAGCC